>CAYNRN010000003.1:0-76962 GCA_964399915.1 uncultured Planctomycetales bacterium | reverse complement strand
GGCAATCGCCTACCTGCCGGGCTATCCTCCTTACAGCCTTGGAATATTCGCAATCCGGATTATCAAGAACCAGGCGGTCGGAATCAGCCATTTCCATCTTAGGCAGAGTCGCGAATATCCCGTGATTTAAAACTGCCAGCTGCTGACTATAATTCAAGCGGAATAGTTTATATTCGTTGATGATCACCTTGATTTTAGATTCCTGGAAATTAAATTTATCCTTAAGCCTGCCGATTAAATTGCGCGTCCTCTCCAGATCCAGCTGTTCGGCGCCGCTTAAGATATGAATCAAATCCGACTGATTGAGCACTCCGAATATGCTCCTGTCGAGCTGGGAAGGCAGGTCAAGGATGATATAATGGTAATCATTCACCATGATACTTAATATATCCAGTATCCTGCGCAGGAAAGATTCGTCTTGAGGGTCATAATATATGCAGAGAATATCGACGGAGAAACCGCTCTTTATCAGAAAGTCGCGCGCTGACTTATCTACCCCTGCCTTTGCGGATATATCCAATACCGGAAAATCTTCTATCTTCAGGCGCCTGGGCAGGCTGTGGGTTTTATCAGACGCAAGGATATCAAGTATAACGGCATTCTTCCTGGTCTCTTTTGCCAGGCTCAAGGCAAGGTTGAGGGCGTATACGGTCTTGCCTGCCTGAGAGTAAGAACTGAATACCGAAACAATCGTACTCTCAAAGACAGTCTTTTGGTGTAAGTCTTTGCGTTTAAGCCTGCGCGATAAAGTCTGGCTTAAGCCGATAGCAAGCCTGGGTATCTTATTTAAAATCAGGCCAAAATCATCCTTAGGTATTACTAAGAGCGTACAGTCATTAAGCGCGCAAGCGGTGACCGAATGCGCCTCCGCGGTAAGAAGCGAGATAATGCCGAAATACTTTCCCCTGTGCAGGTATTCTAATATGTTTTGTTTACCGGAAAAATCGTTTGTATAAATCACTACCCTGCCTAAGACTATACAATAAAAAGCATCGGCGGCAGAACCTTCTTTGTAAATAATCTCACCCTTTTTGTAATCCTTAAGGCTTGCGCGCTGCCGGATAAAATCGCGCTCCCTTCTGCTCAATTCGGCGAATAAAGGGACCTCCCGCAGCACCGCTTGGATCTCCAAAGGGCTTATGTCATTCAAGGCGGTTTCTCCCGGCAACCTCTGCCAGTTTCTTTGCGCTCTCTCTGACGGTGCGCTTATAATCGCTATAATCTACCTTAATCAGGCCAAAACGGTGGCCGAATCCTTTATCCCACTCAAAATTATCCAATAATGACCAGTAGAGGTATCCTGAAACTTTTACTCCCGCGCAGATTGCCCTGTGTACGCTCCTTAAATGCCCGTCGATAAAATCCCACCTTAACTTATCGTCTTCGGTGCATATCCCGTTCTCAAGGATGATTACGGTAAGCCCGTATTTTCTTAGTTTCACCAGCAGGTCGTATAACCCTTGAGGATAAATATCCCAACCCAGGGAATTTTTTTTAAGGCCGTGCCCGGGATGAAGACAGTTATCCATAAGCAGGTTTCTCAGGCGCCACTTCTTAACATCAACTAAACCCCGGGTATAGTAATTTAGCCCGATAAAATCCAGCGTTTTCTTACGCCACAAACGGTCTAAAAAAGAGAAATTATATATTTTATTTCTTAGGGAAGCAGCAACCCTATTCCTGAAATTAGGCCGGCAGGGCATAAATGACTGCATATTGTTTGCAATGCTGATCAAGGGAGGCTCTAAGCCCTGTTTACGGTAGATACCACGGATTAAATGATAGGCCTTTGTATGCGCGGCAGATAGGGTAGAAGCTACTCTCAATGCTTTTAAGAATGATTTTTCCTGTGGAGGCCAGAGCCCCAGTATAAATGACTGATATAGATAAACCATGGGCTCGTTGAAAGTAACCCAGTATTTTACCTTTCCGCTTAAGGCGCTTACGATATGATTTGTATAGCGCAAAAATCTTTCCGCTGCCTGGCTGTTTAACCATCCGCCTTCAAGCGCAAACCAGGCAGGGTTAGTAAAATGATGCAGGGTAACAATCGGCTCGATACCCCGCATCCTAAGGGAATCGATTACGTCAATATAATGGCGGATTTCTGTTTGGGAGAAATTACCTTTTTGCGGCTCTATCCTCGCCCATTCGACGGATAAACGGTGGGCATTATGATTTAATTGTTTTGCCAGGTCAAAATCTTCCCGGTAAAGCTGATAATGCCTGCAGGCGTCTCCTGAGGCCTCTTTTAAACCCGCCTGCCGTTCCCACTGCCACCAGTCGCAATTGCTGTTACCGCCTTCCACCTGATAAGCGGAAGTCGCAGCACCCCAGAGAAAGTTATCAGGGAACTGAATCATGCTGATTATTATATCACCGTAAATAAAAAATCCCAACCTTTTGTTGGGATTATATATACAGCCGATAAAGGCGGCGGTGTTGTCTCTGCCATCACCTTCTTCTTCGGTAACCCAGCCACCATATTGTCTCTGTCTGCCTAACTGTCCATCTCCTGTTGCTTGTTACGGACACGGCTTGACAAGGCAATTTAGGTCTGTGGCTTTGCGCCCCCGCCTTTCGGCGGGTTTGCCCTTATCGGCTATAATAAAGTATACAACAATATTAAGCGGTTTTCAAGATACAGGGAAACCTACCGCTTACTGGCTGACCGCAGGATCCGTTGTTTTATTCAGATACGCGCTAAGCGCTGCCCATGTCTGGGGCCCAACTTTGCCGTCGACTTTAAGATTATTGGCCTTTTGAAATTCTTCAATCGCCTTCCTAGTCATCGGGCCTATTTTGCCGTCTATTTTGCCTATGTCAAAACCGGCATTTGCCAGGGCCTGCTGTATCTGGGTTACTGTAGGTTTATAAGAATCAGCCGGAGGAAGGAATACGGCCGGGGCATTAACGCTATCCGGTTGCCGGGAGACAGCTGTCTCTGCCGTGCCTGTAATAGCTCCGGGGAGTGCCTGTGATTTAATATTTGTATCGGTCAATTCTTCCATGGAGATGGGTTCCTGCATCTCTTCCAGGGGCTGCTGTTTCTTGCCGCAGCCAATGCTTACGGCCATCAACACCAATACCAACGCTAGAAAAAAGCGCCTTCTCATCTGTCCCCTCCTTATTGTAGTAATTCTATCAGATAAATTTTTAAATTCAAGTAAAAAAAGTTATGCCCTTTTCAACAGGAAAACATCTCTCTAAATCTAAAAGTTATCGCCAGGAATAAGGCAGCGCAGAGAATGCCGTTTATCATCAGGGTAAAATCCGCCCCTATCGCCTGCGTCAGGCTTCCTGCCAGCAAATTTCCGAAAGGCATCATCCCGGCGAAGGTAAACATAAAAACGCTCATCACCCTGCCCCGGTAATTATCGGCGATAATAGTCTGCAGAAGAGTATTGATCAGGGATATCGCTATGACGCTTGAGCCGCCGATAAAGATAAGTATCAGCATCGATAAAATATAATCCTTTGACAGCGCGAATAAAACTATCGCTAAAGAAAAGAGCATCGAGGAAAAAATCAGAAGCCTGCCCTTATAGCGGAAATCCCCCAGCCTTGCAAGTATCAACCCGGCGAACATCGCTCCCAGCCCGTTTGCCGACATTAATAACCCCAGGCCTTTGATCCCGGAATGCAGGATATCGCGCGCGAATATAGGCATCAGTATTATGTAGGGTATGCCGAAGAAGCTGGAAACCGCCACCATCATTACCAATCCCTTAATCAGGCGGTTATTCAATACCTGACTGATCCCTTCTTTTAGGTCCTTAAACGCAGAATTACTGTTTGCTTGCGCAGGAACGTGGGCCTGGCGGATCATAAAAAGCGCAGCCAGCATAGCCAGGAAACTGATCCCGTTTACATAGAAACATCCGGCCATGCCGATAAGGGCGACCAGAATACCCGCTAAGGCAGGCCCGATAATCCGGCTGGCATTAAAAGCCACGGAATTAAGGGTAATCGCATTTAAGAGGTGCTTCTTACCGACGAGCTCGACTACCACTGCCTGCCTGCTGGGAGCGTCAAAGGCCATCACCACGCCGTTTAAAAGAGCAATACTCATTATCTGCCAGGGGGCGATCAGGCGCAGGTGAGTAAGCACAGCCAGGAGAAAAGCCAGAAGCATAAAAGCGCTCTGTGTAAAAATCAGAATATTCCTCTTATTCGCCCTGTCTGCCAGGACTCCGGCGAATAATGAGAGGAGAAAAACCGGGATAGCGCCTAAAAATCCTACTACTCCCAGCAAAAACGCCGAATTGGTCAATTGAAATACCAGCCACGATTGCGAGACCGTCTGGATCCATGTCCCGACGAGCGAAACGAACATGCCAACCCAATAGATCCGAAAATACTTTACCTTTAATGAAGAAAACATTCTGCTAGGATTTTATTACCGCTTCCCTGCGGCAGCGGGGGCAGAGGACTTTGATGCGGTCAAAGCGGGATAACTCTTCTTCTTTGGAAGATGGTTCTTCTTTTCCGGCAAGCCCCATACTACCTAAATAGTAAAGCATCAGGGAGGCATTGCCGAAAGTAAGCGGCCCCAGCCGCCTGGCTACCCAGAGTATCTGCTCTTTCGGCGCGATGACCTCGCGGCAGCACGAACAGCAAACCAGCTCTTTTTTTATCTCCTGCTTAAGTTCCGACCGTTTCTCGGTAGTAGCAAGGTCAAATTCGTTAGAAAGCATGATCCCTTTGGATGTCGGGCAATTTGCCTGGCACTGGCCGCAGAATATACATAAGTTCCAATTGACGGTAAGGATGCGTTTACCGCGTTCGTCTTTCATCTCAATCGCGCCTGCAGGGCAGACCTGGGCACAGGCTCCGCAGCCGATACAATCGTCCTGATGAAACTCCGAACGCCCGCGGAATCTCTCTGCCGGCTTATGCGGCTCGTAAGGGAACTTGGAAGTATAAGGCCCTTTAATCAACGCCCTGATCGCCTCTTTCAATTCTCTTAATTTGGGATATTTCATTTCATTTAAGCTTCCTGTCCTGCGCGTATCTGTCGCAGACTGAATCCTTCCATAACTTTATCCCTGACCTGTGCGCGCCGCGTGCCAAGGCATGGGCGGCGACCGGAGTAGTAAGCAGAAGGAAAACTATACAGATCAGCGCTTTAACTCCTGCGGCGCTAAACCCGAACTTTATAAATACCCCGAATAAAATACTGCAGGTGCCTAAGGTAACGCATTTTGTGGAGGCCTGCAGGCGGTTATAGACATCGGGTAGCCTGACTAAACCGATGCATCCGAAAAGGTCAAAAGTGATACCTGCTATTATAAATAAAAGCGCGATTATCTCATTCATCAAAGCTCTTCCCTTCAAGAAACTTTGCCAGGGCAAGCGTACCGATAAAACCCTGCAGGGCCCAGGCAATCGCGATATCAATATACCAGTCCTTTTTTGTGTAAACGGCCATTATCGCGCAGAAACCCACTACCAGGATGCCGATGATATCCGTGGCTACCGACCTGTCAGCCGCAGTCGGCCCCCTGAAGATCCTGAAAATTGCCAGTAGAAAACAAAGCAAAAGATAAAGTATCAGCTTCGTCACGGGGCTTGCGGGCAGAAATACAAAAATAAATATGATCAACCCTGCTAAGCCCGAAAATCCTGCCAGCCAACGCAAGAAATTCATTCAAACACCTCTTTTAATATCCTTTCAAACTTAGAGACGATGATCCTGGATGCCGCTTCAACATCCTGGGCCTGCACGTTTATCCAGTGTATATAAAGGCACCCTTCTTCTTTGTCTATATCCACCGTAAATGTCCCCGGGGTGAGGGTAATAAAATTAGCCAGAAAGGTGAGCCCGGTTTCAGTTTTAAGAATAGTCTTAACCTTAACAATCCCGGGGTTTACCGGCAGGTGCGGATGAAGCACCCGGAAAGCAACGTCTATATTTGACTTAACACACTCCCAGGCAAACACGGCCATATAAACTACAAACCAGGCATATCTTCCGGGATGAGACCAATGTTTAGCTTTCTCAGTAAACATATCCCCCATTATAAAAGCAACCAGCAGGGAAACTAAAATACCGGCTGCCAGATGCTGCCAATCAAGGCTGAAGGATAAAAGCAGCCATAATATAAAGGAAACGGAAAAGGTAACTACCCTGGAATAGACATAACGCATCTTTTAAGCTCCCAAAATTCCTATTGCGTATCGCGTCCCTTCCATCAACACTGCTGCTGCCGGAGAGATAATATTCTTTATCAGGGGCACAGAGAAAAGCCCTGCGATAACGCATAATCCGGCCAAAAAGACCATGGCTATTAACATCAAGACCGGCGCCTCTTTTACTTCCCCGATAATCCCCTCTACCTTGCGGGAAAAAGCGTATTTCTGGACCTTTAAGAAAGACGCCAGGGTGACCATTCCTACTATTACGCAGACAAAACCGCCGATGATATTCCCTGCCTGAAAAGCCGCGATGATAATCAACAACTTGCTGAAGAACCCGCAGAAAGGCGGGATCCCCGCAATGGACAAAGAGGCGACGAGCGAAGTTGCGGCAGTTATTGGCATCTTGCGCGATAAGCCTCCTAATTTATCCAGCTGTCTCGTTTCGCAGGAATAATCTACGGCTCCGGCGTTAAGGAATAAAAGCGATTTAAACAAAGAGTGGTTAAAAAGATGAAACAATCCGCCGATTAATCCCAGGGGGGTGCCCAGGCCGATGGCAAAAATCACGTATCCTATCTGGCTTATAGAGTGGTATGCTAACAGCCGTTTAAAATCCCATTGTCCGATAGCAAGCAAAACCCCCGCGCTCATGGAGATAATCCCCAGCCAGACGAATATGCCAAGCACCGCCGCGTTTACGCCGATTATATTGAAGACTACGCGCATAAGCGCATAAGCCCCGATAGTCTTAATCACTACGCCTGATAACATCGCCGACATCGGCGCCGGAGCTGCCGGATGGGCATCAGGAAGCCAGGCATGGAAAGGAACTAAAGCAACTTTCAGGCCGAATCCCATGATAAATAACGCCAGGCAGAACATAGTAATATTGCTCGCCTGCGAGGCGCTAAGGGAGAGAGCGATATCAGCCATGTTCAGCGTAGATACGCTACCGTATAAAATCCCGATAGAAAGAAGTATTAACGTCGAGGCCAGGCTTCCCAATACCAGGTATTTAAAAGCCGCTTCCAGCTCCTCTGACCCTGCTCCGAAGGCTACCAGGGCGTAACTGGCAATAGAAGTAATCTCAAGGAATACAAAGAGATTAAAGAGATCGCCGCTGATAACTACCCCGTTTAAGCCGGCAAGCAAAAGACAAAAGAGAGTATAATACAGCTGCGGCGCGGTATATTTTTTTATGTAGTCCAGCGAATAGATAATCGCAGTACAACCGATTAAGTTGACTACCAGAAGCATCAGCGCGCTCAACCCGTCTAAGACCATGCAGATGCCAAAAGGCGCCTTCCATCCTCCAACGGAATAAATTATCCTGCCGCCCTCAAACCAGAAGAAACTGCTTAAGGAAAGCCAAAGGAGCGATACGCCGCAGAAAACAGCCAATAGGCGCTCTGTTCCGCTTCTTATTTTTGAAACAACCGGGACCAGGAACGCGCATCCTAGGGGTATGATTACGAATAACGCAAGCATCTTATCCTTTTAGCTTTTTTATCTCGTTTATATCAAAAGTCCTGTACTTATCGTAAATCCTTAACACTATCGCCACCATCAAAGCAGTGACCCCCAGGCCGATGACGATAGAAGTCAGGATTAATGCCTGAGGCAGAGGATCGACGATATTGGTCAAGGCCTCATGTTTATCCAGAATCGGCGCCTCCCCTCCTGCGCGGTACCCCAGAAGGATGAAGAAAAGGTTAACTGCGTATTCAGCGATGCCAAAGCCGATGATCTTTTTGACCAGGTTCTTTTTAACCAGCAGGCAGTATATCCCGATCAAAAACAGTATCAGGCAAAGTAAATAAAGGCTCATCCCTTCTCCTGCTCTATGGGTATCCTTAGCATCGCCAGAGCGATGAATATCGCAAACAACCCGGCGCCGACTTTAATGAATATCGCGATATTGCAAAGAATGATCGTTCCGGAACTAAAAAGTTCAAAGGGCGTACCGTGCCTTAAGAAATTCAAAAAGAAAAATCCGCCGCTAAAACCCAAAACCGCGATTATCAAAAACATTAAACCCCCTGCAGATTCGGCTAAAGAGATAAATTCATGGCTTAATCTTTTAAAAGCCGCTTCCCTGCCGAAGGCCAAAACCAAATGGATAAAAGAAAGCGCGATAATCACGCCGCCGGCAAAGCCTCCTCCCGGGGTGATATGCCCGTGCAAAAGTATATAGACGCCGTAAAGGAAGATCAGGCTGACGCTGATTCTGGTAACGCGTTTGACGATCAGTGACATCCCGGAAGTTTCTTTCATTGCGCCTTGCCTTTCTTCTTCCCTGCTGCCCGTAAAACCGCCAAGACCCCGATTACCGAAGTAAAGAGTATGCTCGCTTCTCCGAGAGTATCATAACCCCTGAAATCAAGTATAATCGCGGAAACTATATTGACTGCCCCGGTCCTCTCCATGGCAGAAGCAATATACTCTCTGCCTATCTTCATAATCGGCTCACCGAAAGGAGGCAGCTGGACAACCGCCTTATGGGCGAAGAAAAGAAATACCCCCGCAAAAACAACGGCAAAGGCAAAATATCCGATCCTGGCTTTTATGCGCTCTGCGGGCAGCTTGACTCCGACGGTAGCGCGGATTAATATGATCACCGATAAAATCTCCACCACTAACTGCGTTATCGCCAGATCCGGGGCTTTAAGCAGCAAAAACTCCAGGGTCAGGCCGAATCCTACAGCGCCTAAGGCAATCACGCTGGAGAGCAGATCTTCTATCTCCATCGCGACGATTGAAGCGGCGATCATCAAAACCAGTATCACATGAAGTTCTATCATTTTTACCTTGCCATAAGTATAAAGATAACAATCATCAGGCCCAAAAGGGCCCAAACGACATAGAAATCAAGCACCCCTGAATGTGCCTTGCGAAAAGCCCAGCTTGCCCCTAATACCGCATATCCGGCCGCATTAGTGAGAAGATAGATCAGGCGGTCAACGAATATATAGGTGACGTACGAAATAAGATTAGCCGCCCCCGAAACGATATTGAATAGATCAAGGGATTTAAGTTTTAAAACCTTATATAACCGGCTGACCCCGGGCATCCCCTCTATCGCGCGGTAGAATTCGGTAGCCGGAAAGTTAGGTTTGCAATCTTCGGTTTCAGCACCGGTAAAAGCATCGTCCTGTCTTAGCTTCAAAGGACCCTGCATCAGCGCCCAGGCAATCACGCCAAGGATAAGGCCAGAAACAACAAGGAGAAAAGTCGCCATGGCATCCCAGCTTCCCAGAGGATAAACTGCGGTTGCCAGATACGGCTGGATGAATTTTTTAAGGAAGAATACCGGAAAAATTCCCAGCAACAAACATAAAAACGCAAGCACTACAAGAGGCGCTGTGATAGCAAAAGAGGCGCGCTGCGGCCTTTTATCGGAAAGAGAATTATTCTGGCCCAGGAATACCGCGTGGATAAACTTGAAGAAACTCGCCAGGGTAAGGGCGCTGCCGAACATTGCAGAGATAAGAGAAAAAATAAAGATAAATTTTAAGATTCCGCCCGATGCGTTAAAAAGGCCGATGAGCGTGCCCTGATAAAGCATCCACTTGGAAGCAAAGCCGTTAAAAGGCGGCAACCCCGAGATGGATA
Organism: uncultured Planctomycetales bacterium; assembly: GCA_964399915.1. GTDB lineage: Bacteria > Omnitrophota > Gorgyraeia > Gygaellales > Profunditerraquicolaceae > CAYNRN01. The sequence continues at coordinate 67,209 of CAYNRN010000003.1, read as the reverse complement.
CGGAAAAAACAAGAGCGCTGGCAAAAGTAACCGGCATATAGCGCGCCAGGCCTCCCAACTGGTCAAGTTCAAAGGTCTTTCTTTCCCTGCCTACCGCTCCGCCGCAAAGAAATAGGCCGGTTTTATAAAGAGCGTTATTAATCATATGAAATATCCCGCCTGCGATACCTATGGGGATACCCGTGCCAAAACCCAAAACCATATACCCTACCTGGCTGATGGCATGATACGAAAACAGTTTCCTTAAATCATGCTGGATCAAGGCCATCATTACCGCGAAGATAATAGTCAAACTTCCGGTAATCAGCAATAAACCCATGGCTATTTTATTGAGTATAAAGAAATCCAGGCAGATCCTCGCTAAGAGATATATCCCCATCAGTTTGTCCAGGGAAGCCGGCAGTATTGCCATTACCGGTATGGGGGCGTTATCTGCGGCATGCGGTATCCAGGTATGAAACGGCCCGCACCCTGCCTTAGCCAATGCGCCTGTAAGCATCAGCAGAAATGAAGCCCAGACCAGCGGCCTATCCAGGGGCAGGCCGGCAGCAACCGGCATCTGCATAACGCCGGTAAGGCCGATATAAAACGCAATCCCCAGCATCAGAGAAAAATCAGCGAACCCCACGATAATAAGCGCCTTCTTCGCGCTGTATCCCGAGCCCAGGCTTAAGAGGGCGTAAAGCAGGCTTAAGGTGCCACCCCAGGAGAAGATCAGGCTGACGAAGTCGCAAGATAAAGCCATCAAATTTGAAAAAGCAATCAGCCAGACTAAATACGAGAAATAAGCCGATTTCTCCTGCATATAATCTTTGGAGTAAAGGCATACCAGCACTCCGAAGAGATTTATAAAGATCAATACCGTCCCGGAAAGAGGGTTCAGATCAAAGAGCAGGCTGTAATTGCCGACCAGCTGGATCGCCACATATTGCATCGGCTTAAAAAGCATAAAGAGCGACCAGGCAAAGGCAAGGGATAATACCGGCAGGGCTATAGCTGCCTTTAAGGCCCTTCTGCCGGTTAAAAGCAGGATCCCCCCGCAAACAATAGGCAAGATTGCCAGAATAAAGATACTCGTCATGCTATCATAGCCCCGCGTTTAAAAAGTTTAAGGGCAGTTTAAACAATAGCCCCAGTAAAACTGAGAGGACGCCAAGAATCATCACCACTAATACCATCAATGAGTTTTTGCCTTCACGGGCGCTGATCTTTTGACCGCCTAAAAATACCTTATCAAATAACCTAAAAAGATAGAGCAGCGTAAAGAGCGCCCCGATTATCGCAAATACGCCGGCGATGGCATGTCCGGTTGTCAGCGCCGTAACCACTACCATAAACTTCGGCCAAAATCCTAAAAAAGGAGGGATTCCGACGATAGAAAAAGCCGATAAAAGAAAGGCTGTTGCAGTAAGGGGCATGGTCTTAGCCAGGCCTCCCAGCTCGTTGATATCCTTAGTGCCGCTTTCGTGTTCAACTATGCCGGCGCAAAGAAACAGCCCGGCTTTAGCTAAAGAATGCGCCAGGATATAAAGCAGGGCGATCTTAAGGGAAAGCGCCGAGTTTAAAGACAAAGCAAGCAGGATATAGCCCAGCTGGCTGATCGTAGAATACGCCAGGATTTTTTTCAGATTATTCTCTATCAAGGCACAAGCCCCTGCCACGATTATCGTGGATACCGAGATAAAAATTGCGGTGTTCATAAATAAAGGAGAGGCAATAAAGGTGAGGTTAAAAAGCCGGGCAAAGACATAAACCCCGATTTTGACCAGGACTGCAGCGTGTAAAAGCGCGGTAACCGGCGTCGGGGCGACACCGGCATCGGGAAGCCAGGTCTGCAGCGGCAATTGCGCTGACTTAGAGATTATCCCCGCTAAAAATAAAAAGGCGACCGTATTCACCAGCGCCTTATCTCTTAAGAAAAACATGTCGGTGCTTGAATAATTAAGGTAAGTTAAAACTATCCCCACCAGCAAAAGCGATGCCCCGAAAAAGGTAATCATAAACGCCCTGTCTGCCGCTTTAAGGTCCTTTTCTTTCCTGTAGAACCCGATCAGCCTCCAAGAACAGACTGCGGTAATCTCCCAGAAACAGTATAAGAGCATAAGGTTGGCGCTGAAGATCAACCCCATCATCGAGCCTACGAATAAAACCATCCAGAAATAGAACTCTCCCCTGTTTTCGTAATCCTTCATGTACTCCAGGGAATAGAGAGAGATTAAAAACGCTACAAACGATGAAACTATCGCCATGAAAACCGCCGTACCGTCTGCGGCAAAAGATATGCTCAGCCAGTCTGTGATGTATCTTTCGGAAACGAATACCTTTAGCTTAAGCACGCTTACGGCGGCAAGCACGCTGAAAAAACAGCTCAAACCTAAAGCCGATACCGAAGCATAAGCCTTAATCCTCCCGGGCAGCAGGATAATCAGAAAAGCCCCCAGAAGCGGAATCGCTATAGCCGAAAACATATAATTCATTATTTTATCCTGGTCAAATTCTCTGCTATCTTCTTAGTATGGAAGTAGATAGCCGCGGTAAAATCTATCATGTTTAAAAACATATTACAGGCAAACGGACTGCAGATACCTTCAAGCAGCCTCTGATTATGATGCTTACGGTAATGTTCGACGAGCCGCTCTATATCCGCGGATTCCCTGACTATCTCTTTTGCCAAAGTAAGGCGCCCCTTTTCAAGCGCACGCACTACTTCCTCAAGGGCATCCGCTGTTTTCTGGTACAATTCTTTATATTCGGCTACTGCGTCTTCGCTAAAGAGCAGCTTTTCCTGAACCTTGATCTCTATCCGTTCAAGGATATCCTTGCAGTAATCTCCGATCAGCTCAATATCGCCGACTATTCCCGTAAAAAGCGCGATATTTTCTTTTTCGGCCTTATCCTTTGTGGCCTTGCTCAGTTCCACCAGCTGCTGAGTCAGGCTCTTTTCCAGGTCATTGAGCTTATTCTCCCTTTCGGTAATCTGCGGGAAGAGTTCCGGGTCATGCTCCATGAAGGATTGAAAGGTTATCCTCCACATCTCCAGCGCGATCTTTGCCATGCCGACAATCTCTGATTTTATATTATTCAGGTTTTGCACTTAAGCTCTCCCGGACCTGCTTTGTCTTGCCTTGCGATAATTTAATCAGGTCCCATCCGTTCATGATCTTCTTATCGTTGACTTTATCCAATACCGCTACACGCTCAGTACAGCAATAACAGGGATCGACTGCCGCTAAGGTAATCGTAGTGTCGGAAATAGTCTGGCCTATTGCCGCTACTTTATTAGAAGCAACGTTCATGTAGCTGGGGGCGCGTATCTTATGCCTGAGCGGGCGGTTTGTGCCGTCGCTCCTGATATAGTGGAAGCACTCTCCGCGCGGAGCCTCTACCCTGCCTATCCCCTCTCCCGCAGGGATATCTTTAATATCGGCGTCAATCGCTCCGGCAGGCATCTTTTTAAGGCACTGGCGGATAATGCTGATCGATTCGTAAAGCTCCAGTATCCGGACTATGGTCTTGGCAAAGACATCCCCTTCCTTCTGTAAAATTACATTCCAGCTTACCCTGTCGTAAACACCGTAAGGATCATCCCTGCGCACGTCGATGTTTACGCCGGAAGCCCTTGCAGTAGGGCCTACGGTACCCCAGTCAATTGCCTGCTTATGCGTCAATACCCCCACGCCTTTAAGCCGCGCCTGAATCACCGGGTCATCCATCACAGCGCCCTTGAACATATCACTTGCCCTGCTTAATTCATCTAAGGTCTTTTCAAGTACCGGTATATGCGCTTCTCCTATGTCGCGGCGCACGCCTCCGATCTTACTCATCGCATAGTGGTTGCGGTTGCCGCAGATCGCTTCAAAACACTCTAACAGCGGCTCGCGGTATTTCCATGCCCACATCCATACCGTGTTATAACCGATAAAATGGCCCGCAAGCCCAAGCCAAAGCAGGTGGCTGTGGATACGCTGCATCTCATCTACTATGGTGCGGATGTAGAGTGCCCTTTCCGGAACGACATTCCTCTCTCCTCCTAAAATATCTTCCACTGCCAGTACAAAGGCATAGGGGTGGCTCGAAGAACAGATCCCGCAGATACGCTCTACTAAAAAAGCTACCTGATCAAAGTGTTTATGCTCAGAAAGCTCCTCTATCCCGCGGTGCATATATCCGATTACGATATCAATATCAACTACCTTCTCCCCTTCCACATAAAGGCGGAAAAATTCCGGCTCTTCCTGCAAAGGGTGGTACGGGCCTATGGGTACGATGACTTTATGGCTCATTCTTTCTTCCTCAAAGGGTGTTTTCCTTCCGGCCAATCGTCAATTAAAAGCAGGTGCTTCAAATTGGGATGGCCGATAAATTTTACTCCCAACAATTCCCAGATTTCCCTCTCTATCCATTCCGCTGCCGGAAATATTGTCGCGATGGAATGTATCTGAGGGTCCTTTTTATCGGTAAGTATAGTGCGCAGACTGATCACCTCTCCGGTATGGTCATCGGAGAAATGATACAATATTTCTATTCCTTCGGGGGTATCGATGCCGCTGGCAGTGGCAAAACGGCAATTGAGGTCTTTGAACAAAAAACGCGCTGCCTCCGGAATATCCGGTGGTAAAAATTCTATATACTGCCTGCGGGTTGATTTCTCTTGCGACTTTATAACCTGATTGCTGAATTTTTCCCGGAATTTCGCTACTGTTTCCTGCATATTTATTTTCCTCTAAGCTTGGCGAGTAACTTCACTACTCCGGCAATCAACGCCTCCGGCTTCGGCGGACAACCCGGTATGTAAAGGTCTACCGGCACGATTTCGTCAACAGCGCAGGGGCTATTGTATGAATCCCTGAACATGATCCTCCCGCAGGCACAGCCTCCGACGGCAACTACCAGACACGGCTTTGCGGTCTGTAAATAAAGTTTTTTCAGCCTCTCGGCGGTTTTATAGTTCGGCACACCGGTAACTAAAAGCACATCTGCATGGCGGGCGCTGCCCACAAGGGTAATCCCAAACCGCTCAAGGTCGTGTTTCGGGGTGAGCGCATCCAGTATCTCGATATCGCAGTTATTGCACGGAGAGCAGGCCGCGTGGAATACCCCGATTGATTTGGTTAGTGCTTTTGATGTAAGATTCATATTCTAAGGCCTAGGTCAAGGTCTAGGTTTTATTTCTCGACCCCAACCTTAACCTTGACCTGCGGTTATATATTATAGTCCAATTGACGCCAGTATTAATGCTGCTATCGCTAATAGCGTTACCGGCCCCCAGAAAAACCTCATTGCCTGATCAATGCGCAATCGGGGATTGGTATTTTTTATCAGGATAATGATTACCAGTATACCCGTATATTTAAGCGCCAGAAACAACAGGCTCAAATCTTTACCCATGAAAAGTATTATCATAAAGAGCGGCAGCGTATATAGAAGCACTGCCTTGGTAAGCTTGAATAACGCAAGCAGTACTCCGGAATAGTCTATCAAAACGCCTCCGACAATCTCCTGCTCCGCCTCGGAAGCGTCAAAGGGGACAAACCCAAGTTTCGCCTGAATACAGAAAATGACAACTATAAAGGCGAAGAATCCCGACCAGGAGGCTATGTTTGAACCATAAGCAGCCTGGATATTAAGAATTGAACCCAGCTGGATGGCGCCGGATGATTTAATGGCCATCGCCACTATAGAAATTATAAAAGGTAATTCATATCCTAAGACTAGCTTTATCTCCCGGGAAGCGCCTACGGAAGCAAGCGGATTACCGCAGCTCGAGGCGGCAATAATCATGGATATCGCCGGAATGGTTAAAAGGTAGAGCACTACGATCAAGTCTCCGACAAAACTCTGCTGAGGATGAATTATAGAGACCCCGACTAGCGCAGCCACAAGAGAAGCAGCCAGTAACCCGATAAAAGGGGCAAGTAAAAATACCCACCTGCCGTTGGCAGGCACGATTACTTCCTTGCCTATTAACTTGACAATATCAGTAAAATTCTGATGCCATGGCGGGCCTTTACGCCACTGCAGCCGCGCGGTGACCTTTCTGTCAACCCAGCCGGCGATTAAGCCGACAGAGGCGGCAAAGAGGAAACCGGGAAATATAAAATAATAAAAAAATGATTTCAACATGTTAGTAGTGAGTAGCCAGTAGTGAGGGGTTAGGGCCGCCCTCAATACCCACTACTCATCCCTGGCTACTTCTTTCTGGGCAGCTGTAGATCTTCGCGCAACCACTTACGCGAATGTACTGCCAGATGTTCTCCCACAAAAAAGATATTATTCTCTAAGCTCTCTTCTACTTCCCTTATTTCAACCGCTTTGTGCGTACAGCTGGTTACGCATTTAGGAAGCCTGCCTTTTGAACCTATGCAATAATCGCAGCGCGAGTCAAGATAAGGTATGAAATCTTGGAAGATTATACCGAACGGACAAGCCAGGCTGCAGGCCTTACAGCTGGTGCAACGCATCTTATACCTCTTAAGGTGTCCGTCTGCGGCTCGCTCCAGGGCATTATGATAGCAGGCGTTGACGCAGGGCGCCTCGTCGCAATGGCGGCAAATCGTCGCAAAGGTGGCATATTCCCGAAGCGAAGCAATGCCGTTGTTCTGCGGATGGTAAAAATAATCGCAAAGTACCACGCATTCTTTACAACTGTTACAGACGTCGAGGTCAACGAATAGTCTTTTCATCAATCCCAGATATCGTGCACATCCTTCAACTGCTCGTAAGTAAACACCGGGCCGTCTTTACAGATGTAATATTTGCCAATACGGCAGTGGCCGCACTTACCTAATCCGCAGGACATACTCTTCTCCATAGAAAGATATATATCCTTCGGCTTAAAACCTACATCCAGTAACTTCAAGGTCACGAATTTCATCATAATCGGCGGGCCGCAGACTATCGCTACCGCTTTTTTTAGGTCTACCGGCAGGTCGTTTAAAATCGTGGTGACCAAACCGACGTTCCCCTTCCATTCGGGCGAACCCACATCAACCGAGGTAACCACATCCACTTTCTTCATTTTGCCCCATTGCGGGATAGCCCCTTTATAGATTATATCCGCAGGCGAACGTGAACCATAACGCAGCACTACCTTATTATAAAGGTCGATAGTAGCAAACAGGCTGAATAATAGAGAGCGCAGGGGCGCTAACCCCACTCCGCCGCCTACGATTAAGATGTCCTTACCCTGGAAACTCTCCAGAGGATAGCCCTTACCGTAGGGCCCGCGGATTCCTACTGAGATATTCTTTGAGGCAGCGTGTAATAGCGAGGTGACATGCCCGGCCTTCATGATTGTCACATCAATCTTATCCTTGATATTGGGATCGGACGAAGGGGTAAACGGCGCTTCGCCTAAGCCGGGGAGCGTAAGTTCTACGAACTGGCCGGTCCTGAAGGAAAAACCCTCCTTCGGCCTGATCACGAAGGTCTTTATTGTCGGCGATTCGACAATGATCTCTTCGATTGTCCCCTCTATCGGCCGGTAGATATTTTTCACCCCGTTACAAATCCTTCCTTCCCCCGCTACATATTTGTAACAGGGTTCATTTCTTGGCTAAATCCTTCAAAACTTCCCTGATATCGATCTTGCCCGGGCAGACTTCGATACACCTGCCGCATCCGCAACAGGCAGGAATACCCATATTATCCACGAAAAAATCAAACTTCTTGATAAAGCGGTTCCTTAAACGCTGCGCCCTGGTTTTTAATGGGTTTGCGCCTCCTGCAACCCGGGCATAATTAGCGTAAAGACACGAATCCCAAACCCTGAGCTTCTTGTTTATATTGCCTGCCTTTGCGTCGCCAAGCAGAAAACAATGGCAGGTGTCGCAAATCAGGTTACACCCTCCGCACTCAACGCAGGTAAGCATAAACTTTTTCCATGTCTCGGAACTAAAGCCCGAACGTACGACCTCCTGGGCTTTATCCTGCGCCACCAGGCCTTGAGGCAAAAGGTGCCTCTTGAGGCATTCTACCAGATTCTGTCGCTTGACCTTGCGCGCGGCTATCTGGCTGTCTTTAGCAAGCATAAAGAATTCTTTATATTTCTCAATTAGCTCTTCCCCTTTGGAGCTACCCAGATCAACCAGGAATCCGTCGTTGAGGGGGCTTAGGTTTAGATCAAATCCCTCCGTGGGATAAGGCATTACCGACCAGGCAAGGCAATGGCAGACTTGCTTATAATCTGTGCAATCGGAAGAGATGAGGATTGTGTTTTCCCTGCGTAAGGCGTATAAAGAATCTACCTCCACGCCTTCAAGAAAAACATAATCCTGGATTTTATGGCCGTGGAGATCGCAGCTCTTTACCCCGAAGATGATTGTTCTCTCATTTATCCGGGAGGCATCTTCCTGGGGGGTAAAATAATCCGTTACTTTTTCTAAGGGGGCGGTAAAAAACGATTTCAGCGGCTCAACTACCCTGTAGGGGTTAAAGACAAGCTCCTCTTCGCCTGAGGCCAAGCGGTAATAATAATCTTTTTCTCCTTTTACGGACTCTTTGGGGGCGGGCGAAAATACGCGGAAACTCTTTATTAAGAGGTTATAGAAAGTCTTGAGTTGGGCGGATTCGCAATAATAAGTTTTGAGCATTTCTTAAAAGGGAATACGATTTCAGGAGGGATTTAGATCGTAAAGATACGATATTTCCTGAAAAGTAAAAGATACAATAAAATACTATAATTTGGCTGCCCTGTCAAGAAGAAATCAGGTGGTTTTTGAGAGCCTTTCCCTGACTAAATCGCTTAACAGCTTGCCGTCAGCGCGGCCTGCGACTTTGCTGCCAAGCTCTTTCATCACCCTGCCCATATCCTTAATGCCGGAGGCAGCGCAGGCAATAACCGCCTCTTCAATCATCTTTTTTATCTCTTCAGGCGTTATTTCTGCGGGGAGATATTTCTTAAGCAATTCTATCTCAGAAGCCTCCTTTTGGGCAAGGTCCTGGCGATTGCCCTTTTCAAATTGCAGGATTGCGTCCTGGCGGGCCTTTATCTGTTTTCTGATCACGGAAACAACTTCGGGGTCATCAAGCTGTTTCTTCTTTTTGGCAATCGCCGTGTTAATCATCTCCGCGCGCAGGAAGCTTAAAACTGAAGTCGCCAAGGCGTCTTTGGCTTTCATTGCCGCCTTATAATCATTAAGTATTTTTTCCTCAAGCATAATTGCCTCCTTTATCAGAACGAGGTAAAGCTTCTAAGCTTCTTCAGCCTCTGCTCCAGATCTCTTCTGCCAAGGCGGGCGCTGCGTTCCACGCCGAAACCCTCTATATTAAATGATGCGGCAACTGTGCCGTATGCCGCCGCTTTTTTAATATTTGCCTGATTCACTTTTCCCTTCATTGCCAGATACCCCATAAACCCTCCGGCAAAAGTATCGCCTGCTCCGGTCGGGTCAATTACCCGGGCCGTAGGATATGCCGGTACGGAAAAAATAAAATTATCGGCATATAAAAGCACTCCGTGTTCGCCCTTTTTGATCAGGACCATCCGCGCTCCGCGGCAATGAAGCCCTTTTGCGGCATTGATCAAAGAGTGTTCCCCGGTAAGGCTCTTGGCCTCTTCTTCGTTAGCCACAAAAATATCGACTCTCTTCAAAAGCCGAAGCAGGCTGCGCCGCTTATGCTTAATCCAGTAATTCATGCTATCCAGCCCTATGAGTTTAGGCAAACGCATATTTTCTAAAAGGCGCCTCTGTATATCCGGGTCAACGTTTGCCAGAAAAATATAACCTATATCCCGCTGGCTGCGCTGAATTGAAGGCCTGAATGCGGAGAGTACCCCCAGTTCCGTATTTAAGGTAAGGGCGCAGTCAAGGTTGCCTCTATATTCTCCCTCCCACCTGAAGGTATGGCCGTGCTCTTTGGCCAATGAGGTAAGGATAATGCCTTTCTTATGAAGGAAACGGATATGTTTTTCAGGAAAGTCTTTCCCGACTATTGCCACAAGGTTTACCCTGGTAAAAATCCGGGCGCCCATGGCGAAATGCACCGCCGAGCCCCCCAAAATGTCCTTCCTTAACCCGAAAGGGGTCTTTACCGAATCAAGGGCTACGGTGCCTAAAACAAGAATGCTCATTTTATCTCAGTAATATCAACGTAATTGTTGCGGCAAATATACAATAATACCCGAAATAATGAAATTTCGACCTGTGTATAATAGAGCGCAGAAACTTCAGAGAGATTAAGCCGACGATCAGGCTGCAGAAAAAACCAATGATAAAATTTTTCGTATCCCCCTGAAAAATAAAATGGATATCTTTTGCTTCAACAAACGCGGCTCCGGCAATTGCCGGGACGGAAGCCAGAAAAGAAAAGCGGAAACTCGTTTCTCTGTCTATTCCCCTGAATAAGAGCGTTGATATGGTGATACCCGAACGGGAAAGCCCCGGAATAATCGCCAGCCCCTGGGTTGCTCCAAGCATCGAGGCGTCTTTAAGGCTCACTGTATGCCTTTTTGCCTGCATAAATTTTTTGCTCAATATAAGTACCGCGCCTGTCACAAGCCAGGCAAAGGCCACAAATTCAGGGCTTGAGAATAATTCCTCAAAAAACCCTTTGCCGCAGATACCGATGACGCCTGTAATAAAGGTCGCGATAAATATCAGCAGCAATGACTTTAAATCCCGCAACAGGGCCAAGATATCGCCGAAGAAGAAAATACACAGGGACATAAGCGTACCCATGTGCAAGATAACCGAAGTTGCTACCTGGCCGTTTGTCATCCCGAATATCCTCTGCAAGACGACCAGATGGCCTGAGCTGCTTACCGGCAGAAACTCGGTTAATCCCTGTATTATCCCCAGAATAATATATTTAAGCATGTTTGGCGAGAAACTCCTTCATATAAGAGGGGAGGTGCGAAACAAGCCTGATCTTCTCTCTGGTTACGGGATGCTCAAATTCAAGCCCCGCAGCATGCAGGCAAAGCCTCTTCGCCTTAAGCGGGAAATCCCTGCGAAAGGCATATTTGTCCTCCCCGACGATAGGATGCCCGATAGATTTAAAATGTATCCTGATCTGGTTGGTGCGGCCGGTCAGAGGCCGCGCCTCTGCCACGGAAAAACTGCTTTTCCTCTCTATTACCCTATACTCGGTTATTGCGCTTAAGCCCTCTATGCGGCTGATTATACGGGATGCCTTCGGCTTAGGCATACCCTGCACGAATGCAATATAGGTCTTTTTTACTCTCCGTTGCCTGAAGAGTTCCATCATCTTCTTCTGCGGGGATTTACCCTTGGCGAAGATGATCAATCCGGAAGTTTCCCTATCCAACCGGTGGCAGAGATGCAGGCGGTAAGGCGCGCCCTGCGCTTTAATTCCATCATTGAGGATGCTTACGAGGGTGCGGCTTTCTTTCTTCGGCGTAGGGATGGTTAAAAGGCCTGCCGGCTTATTCAGGACTATCAGCCAATCATCTTCGTAAACAACTTCCGGCATCAGATTATTTCCAGCATCCTGTCTATTGCTTTTTTGGCGCGCCTGCGCAGCTCATCGGATACCCTGACCTCTTCCTTCAGCTCTTCAAGCGCCCAGACGATCTTCTCCTGGGTAGTCCGTTTCATATTAGGGCAGACTGCTGCCTCGCTTGCCGGGTAAAATTCCTTTGCCGGATTATCCTTCTTCAGGCGGTAGATCAGGCCGACTTCTGTGCCGACGATGAATTCCTTGGCCTCGCTCTCCCGGGCGTATTTGGACATCTGGCTGGTAGAAAGCGCGGCATCAGCTAAAGCCACTACCGCCGGCAGGCATTCAGGGTGGACAACCACCTTGGCAAAAGGGTGAAATTTCCTTTCCCTTTCGATATCCTGCGGCAGGATTTTAATATGGGTGGGGCAGAAGCCTCTCCAGGAGATAAGTTTTCTTCCGGCCTGTTTAGAGACGTAATCCGCCAAATATTTATCAGGAACGAAAATAATTTCTTCGCTTGCCTTAAAAGCGTTGACTACGGCTACGGCATTGGTAGACGTGCAGCAGACGTCGAGTTCCGCCTTTACTTCGGCGGAGGTATTTACATAGCCGACGGTCACTGCCCGGGGATGTTCCTCTTTAAGCCCCCTTAATTGCTGGGCGGTAATCATATCTGCCATCGGGCATCCGGAATGGATATCCGGCATGATGACTTTCTTTTTCGGGCAGAGTATGGAAGCAGTTTCCGCCATGAAATGCACGCCGCAGAAGACGATTACCTTGGCATCTGTCTTGGCGGCAATACGGCTTAACTCCAGCGAATCGCCCCGGTAATCAGCCACATCCTGCACTTCGGGCAGTTGGTAATTATGCGCCAGGATCACGGCATCGCGCTTCTTTTTTAAAGCGGCGATTTTATCCTCCAGCCCTCCCCAATTCTTTTTCTTAATCATGGTTTAACACCTTCTCTATTATCCCTCCGCCGATTAACCTGTCGGATTTATAGAATACCGCTGATTGGCCCGGGGTAATCGCAAACTGCGGAATTTTAAAATGCGCTTTTAGTACGCCCCTGGCAGATGAAACTTCTGCAGGCGCTTCTTTATGATTATAGCGTATTTTAACATTAAGCACAATTTTCTTTTTTATCGGCTCAGAGACAAAATTAACTTCTCTAACCAGAAAATCAGAGCTGACCACCTCCTCTTTCGGGCCGATAGTAATACGGTTATTAGCAGCGTCAATACGGCTGATGTATGCCGGTTTTCCGAAAGCTATGCCTAAACCCTGGCGCTGCCCGATGGTGTAATAAGCGATCCCTTTATGGCAGCCGAGCGGTTTTCCTGCGCTGTCTAAGATTTCGCCGGGATAGATTTGCCTTCCCATCTGCTTACGCAAAAAATTACGGTAATCATCGTCCCCCAAAAAACATATCTCCTGGCTTGCTTTTTTATCAGCTACCGGCAGGCCAAACTTCCCTGCCAAGAGGCGGACCTGAGGTTTTGTATAATTTCCCAGCGGGAATAGTACCTGTTTTAGCTGTTTCTGGGTTAAGCGGTATAAAAAATACGACTGGTCTTTGCTTTTATCCCTGGCTTTTTTGAGTAAATAAGTTTGCGGTTTGCGGTTTGCGGCCCGGGATTTTGCTATACGGGCGTAATGCCCCGTGGCAAGAAAATCCGCTCCCAGGGCGCGCGCCTTATCCAGAAGAATTGAGAATTTCAAGAACTGATTGCAGCGTACGCAAGGATTCGGCGTTCTCCCGGAAAGATATTCATGGCAAAAATCGCTGATCACGAATTTTTCCAGGTGCCTGTGCATATTCACGGCATAATGCCTGATGCCCAGCTTATCGGCAACACGCCGGGCATCCTCAATGCCCCTGATACCGCAGCAGGAAGGTTTACGGCGCGCCTGTTCGCTTAATCCAAAACACATTGTCATCCCGATTACTTCAAAACCCTTGCTTTTTAAAATCGCCGCGGCAACTGAAGAATCTACCCCTCCGCTCATCGCAACGACTGCGCGTTTGTTCATTTGTTTTAAAATCCTATTTCAGCCTGTCGATTGTCTTGAGGTTAAAATAACCCAGAACTTTCACCTTGGCGCGGGATTTTGCTACCAGCTCTTCGTGGTATTTTTTCATAAAGCGGCTATGGAAGGATTGCGATCTCCACTCATAAACCGAAGCATATTCGTTTTTGCCGTTTATCCGCTTCATCGTAAAATAAGCGACAAAACCCTTCGCTTCCCTGGCCCTACGCGCCCACATTTTGCTGTCATTCCTATAGGCATTGACCTGGGAAGGCTGTATTTTGAATAAAACCGTATGAATAAACATAGCGCTATTATACTACCAAAAATTAAATTTCCAACGCTTTTTACCACTCAAAGCTTAAGCCGCCTTCAAGCCAACGGCCGGGCTGCGGCACGCCGAGTATCTCTTCATAGCGTTTATCCAGGATATTCGTGGCTTTAAAAAAGATGCGGGAATGCTTAAGGAGGCCATAGGAAAGGGATAAATTTAACAGCGACCAGCCGCCGCGGCCGTCTTTTTTCTTGTAGCTGTAGCTAACCACCTGCCTGCCGAAAGGCAGATTAAATTCAAGCAGGTTATTCAATAGGTGGCGCGCATAATTAGGCCCGTATTTATAAAGATATTGTTTCTCGCGGATATTCTTATCGGTATAGGTATAGTTTGCCTTCAATTCCAGGTATTGATTTATCTTCAGGGATAAGTTGTTTTCGAATCCCGAAACATACGCCTCGCCGATATTCTCCGCCACCCACTTGCTCTGGGAGGGCGCGCGTTTTACCCAATCTATAAATTCGTCTTCATCGCGTAAAAAAGCCGCCAGAGAGAAAGAAAAATCTTCTCCTGCGTAATTATACTCCAGCTGGTAATTGACGGATTTTTCCGCGCTGAGATCGGGATTTCCTTCGGTAGTAGGATCGCTGTAGTAAAGCTCAGTAAAAGAGGGAACGCGGATGCTGCGGGATAACCCTAAAGTAAGGGAACTGGCGGTTAAAAAACTGTAGCGCAGGCTACCGGAGCCGGAGAACTTGCGGTCAAACCCTTCAAAATCGTCGCTGCGCGCAGCCAAGCCAAAAGAGAAACCCTGCATTAAATCTTTGCTCTGGTCAAGGTAAACGCTTGTATGGGCCCTGCCGTGCTTTCCCAGATTAGTAGAGTTTATAAGCTCCTGGCCGTATTCAAGGCCAAACCCTACCCTGCCTAGAGGGACAAGCTCTTTTTGCAGGTAAATATTGGGTGTCAGCATATCCGTGCGGTGATGATTCAGATAACTGCTGCGTATCAGCGTCTTATCCAGTAAAAATTTGTCAAAGTGCCGGCGCCAGAGAAAATTCGGCCTGATCAACAATCCTTCCTTGATGATATTTGCTCCGGCGTTTAAAAGATGCGTCTTAGTCCATTCCTGCGAAAGATAGTTGCTGCCGGGAGTATAAAAGTCCGGGGCGCCGAACTCTTTCTCCTGATATCCGTAGCTTGCCCGGATTTCTCCTAACGGTATACCGATAGTTGAATCCGCTGTCGCATTAAACTTTTTGAAATCGGTATCTTCGCGGTATCCGTCGGACTGGTTATTCTCGACGGAAACCCTGATTCCTGCCTGATCGATTCTGCGGGTAATACTGAAAAGCGAAGAGTGGCTGGTATGCTGGCCGCCGCTAAACTCCAGAAGGAGCTTATTTTCTTCGGGTTTTTTCAGGATAAAATTCAACGCCCCCCCTATTGCATCGGGCCCGAATACCGCGGAACTGACACCCGGAGTTATTTCTATCCTTTTGATATCTGCGCGGGTAAGCGGGATATCGCTATTGTGGTGTCCGGTCTGGGGATCATTAATACGCTGTCCGTTAAATAATACTAAGACCCCCTGGAAGGTCGAGCCACGCAGAGAAAAATCATCCTGAATCGCGCCCTTGGCCGCGCGCGCCTGCAAATCTAATTCGGTTAAAGTAAGGGTTTCCAGAGGGGAATTAAAAGGGAGGTCCTTTAGGTCGTCTTGATCGAGGTCGTAGGTTTTATAGAGGTGGATTTTGCTTTTAGTAACCACGATGCGCTCTAAGTCTTCTAGGCTATTATCCTGCGCCCAGAGGCACCGATAGCAACAAAGAAAAATAAAAATCAACCAATAGCTCCCTCGGATTTTAAGCCGAGACCTGTTATGGTTGATACTGAGCGGCCCTTTTTTACCCTCCTCTTCCGGGATGGGGTTCTTGGGCCGCGAATGTATAAAAAAACCGCACTTTTTCATAATCTAAGCTGAATAATTATAATCCGGTGCGGTTCAATCGTCAACCAATATTTTATTAAAAGTTGACATTATCGGCAATGCATTACATCGCCGGAAGTTATTCTCTGGGTTAACCCGGAATCCTTTCTTAATAATAACGCCCCGTCGGCATCTATGTCCGAAGCCTCTCCTTCTATCAGCCGGTTGTGGGAGGATATCTTTATCCTTCTGCCTAAAGTAATATTGAGCAGGCGCCATTTCTCAATAATCGGCTGCGTGCCCTCTTCCTGCAGCGTTAGATAATTAACTTCCAGTTTACGCAGCAATTCCTGCAGCAGGCCTATCCTGCTGGCTGCCTGGCCCTTCTCCTCTTTTACGGAGGTAGCCTGGTTAAGCAGAGATTTTCTATCGTTATTCACATTAATGCCGATGCCGATAATCAGAGAATGCACTTCGTCGGTTTCGGCATTAAGTTCAGTGAGAATTCCGCCGATCTTTTTATTGTTTACCATTAAATCATTAGGCCACTTTATCTGCGCGCTTAAAGCGCAGGCTTCCTTCAGCGCTTCGCAGGCGCTTACTGCCGATAGGAGAGTGAATACCGGGGCCTGAGAAGGCAAGATTTTAGGGCGCAGGATCAAAGATATATATATGCCTTTATATTTTGGGGAAGACCATTCTCTGCCCAGCCTCCCCCTGCCTTTAGATTGGGATTCCGCCACCACCAGCGTGCCCTCGGGGCAATTTTTCCGGGCCAATTCTGCCGCGCTATCCATAGTAGAATGCACCAGGTCAAAGTAATAAATCTTTTTACCGATAATCTTTGTCTGAAGAGAACTTGAAATCTCCAAGGGGAATAACCTGTCAGGAAGGCCGCAAAGCTGATATCCCAGATGCGGGACTGCTTCGATGCCGTAACCTGAGTCTTTAAGGTGTTGTATATGCTTCCAAAGCGCCTGCCTGCTGATTCTCAAGCGCTGGCTGATCTCTTCGCCTGAGGCATAGCCCTGTTTGGATTTTAGGAAATCAATGATCTTTTCCTGCATGATTATTGTTTCTTTTCGTAGAGAGGCGACATTGAACGCAGTTTCTGCACAACCGGCGGCAGCTGTTCCAGGAGATAATCAATATCGCTTTCTTTGGTCCATCTGCCCATGGTGATCCTCAGGGAACCATGAGCTACATCGGCAGTAAGCCCTATCGCCAGCAAGACGTGTGAAGGCTCAAGGCTGGTAGAAGTACAGGCGGACCCCGTAGAAGCGGCGATACCGAGCAGATCAAGATTAAGCAGAATCGACTCGCCCTCAATATATCTCATCGAGAAGTTGACGTTGTTAGGAAGGCGCTTTACGGGATGCCCGTTTAGAATAACTTCGCTAATCCTTTTTGGTATTTCTTTGATTAATTTATCGCGCAGGCCGGACTGGAAACGCGCTTCTTGCTCCATCTCTTTCGAACAGATAACCAGGGCTTCTGCCAGGCCGGCGATACCGGGCGTATTCTGCGTCGAGGCCCTTCTGCCTTTTTCCTGGTCTCCGCCGTGTAAAAAAGCCTCTATGCGCGTGCCTTTCCTTATATATAATGCGCCTACGCCCTTAGGGCCGTAAAATTTATGGGCGGAAAGCGACAGCAGGTCGACGTTTAACTCGTCAACGTTTACGGGAATATGCCCTACGCTCTGCACGGCATCGCTGTGAAAATAGATGCCTTTGCCCCTGGCAATTTTTCCTATTTCTGCTATCGGTTGGATTGTGCCGATTTCATTATTAGCATGCATCACCGAGATGAGGATAGTTTTTGCGGTAATCGCTTTTTTGACATCATCCGGAGAAACTATACCGCTGGTATCCGGTTTAACAGCGGTAATCTGAAAACCCTCTTTCTGCAGGAATTTACAGGGTTCGCTGACAGCATGGTGTTCGATTGCGCTGGTAATAATATGGTTGCCTTTGCCTTTCATGGCGCGGGCTACCCCAAAAAGCGCAAAATTATCCGATTCGGTGCCTCCGGAAGTAAAGATTATCTCAGCGGGATTAGCGCCGAGGAATCCGGCCGTCTTCTCCCGCGCATCTTCTATCGCCTTCTTTGCCTCCTGTCCGAAAGAATGGATACTGGCGGGGTTGCCGAAGGCCTCAAAAAAGTAAGGCTGCATCGCCTTAATTACCCGCGGGTCAGTCGGCGCAGTAGCCGAATAATCTAAATATACTCTTTTCACCCAGTCCTTCCTCTCTTAATGAACCCGGCCCTTGCCTTAGGAAGGGTTGGATTCATGCTTCCCGTGCGATAACCTTCTAAATCTACGGTTACATAATTATATCCTAATTTTTTGAGCTTTTCTACCAGCAAATTACCCCTCTTAATCAACAGGCCGACCTCTTTCTTAGGCACCTCTATCCGGCAAAGCCCGTTATTATAATGCCTAACCCTCACCTGCCTGAAACCGTCCCTGCGTATTAAATTCTCTGCCTGATTTATCTTGTTTAAAAGCCGCTGGTCTATTTTGATTCCGTAGTGAACCCTTGAGGCCAGGCAGGCCAATGCCGGCTTATCCCAGGTATCTAACCCTATCTTTTTACTAAGCATGCGGATATCTCTCTTGGCCAACCCTGCCTCAGCCAGCGGAGAGCGTATCTTCAGCTCAGTTTTCGCTCTAGCGCCCGGACGAAAATCAAATTTATCCGAGGTATTACTGGCATCGGCTACAAAATTTAATTTTTCTTCTTTAGCGAGCTTTTTTAGCCTGAGAAAAAGTTCGCTTTTACAGAAATAACAGCGATTTACCGGATTTGCCGAAAATCTACTATCCTTGAGCTCTTTTGTCTTTACAATTTTATGCCTTACGCCTAATCTTTTTACGCTGCATTTAGCGGATAATAATTCTTCGGCCGGATAAGTAGCGGAATCGGCTGTAACAGCAAGTAGCTTGTCTCGAGGCAAAACTTCGGAGGCAACCTTAAGCAGGAATGTGCTGTCAACGCCGCCGGAAAAAGCAATCAGCAGAGAACCCGCGTTTCTGATTATCGACCTTAATTTTTTCAGTTTATTCATTTAGAAGCGTACTTCCATGGCGCGGGCAGGGCAAACCTTTACGCAGAGCTCGCAGGCGATACATTTATTATCGTAGAAGTGCACTTTGCGGGTTATCGGATCGATGGCCAGGGCTGCCGTCGGACAGATCGGCACGCATACGCCGCAATCGGTGCATTTGGTTTCATTGCGGATCACATCCTGGCTCAGAGGCTGAATCTTTACCCCGCAGGATTCCAGATATTGTATCCCCTTTTCAAAATTCTCTTTTTTGCCGGATAGTTCCAGGACCATCAGCCCTTCCTCCTGCGGCGTAACATAGGCCTTGAGGATATTAAACTGCAGGTCATGCTCTTTGACCAACTTATAGATAATCGGCTGATCAACCAATCTGTGGGGGAAATGCAAAACAATTCTTTTACGGGTCATTTCTCACCTCTTAAATACCGCAATAGGTTATACTATCGGCCTTTCGTTGAGCATCTTAAAGGTATACCCGGATTCTGCGCCGGGCAATCTTGCTACCGGCTCGCTAAGCAGGAAATCGCCTTTCTTAATCCATGACTTCAGCTCCTCGGCGATCTCGCGCGCCTTGGAATAGCTGGATAAGTTGCCTGTAGGGATACTTTTACCCTGAACGGTAATCTTGCCGGTTTTCAGCTGGGCATAATTGACTTCTGCCAACGACCCCGGTACGCACTCCGGATAACTCTTGCCGTAATCCACTACCTGCGCGAATATCTGTTCGTCACCTGCCGCCGCGTATTTAACTATCTCCTCATCAAGCACCGGAATAGGGACCCCTATGCCCACGGTTAGCGTAACTCCGTAACCAAGCATACTGATTCCCGTAAGCCATTCCTGTTTCATCTGTTTCAAGTCGCCGATTACCGCAAGTGTGCCGGCAGGCGCCTGAGGTATCCCGTTTTCTTTCCTCTTTACGCTTGGGTTATGCTGAGTCCCCTGCCATGCTACATATCCGATACCCCCGCCTAGAAATATCTTTGTCCCGATGCCGATTGTTTTATAGTGAGGGTCTTTCAAAAGCGGGGAAAGCTGCCCTGCTGAGCAATAGTTGGCGTTACCCAGGTTAGGCTTCAATACCCCCATATAGGTATAGATTATCTTATCCGAGAGATTTACCGCCACATTATAGTTCTGATAGCAGTTGCGGATATTAAATAATACTGCTTCGTTTAAATCCCTGATATTGACCATGGTTTCCAGTTTCTTCCTGGGATAACAATCTGTCCCGTATGCCGTTGCCTGAAGGCGCACATCGCGCCCTGCGACAATCTCATTTATCACATGGGCGCCGCCATATTTAAATTCACCGGGGAATACCTTGTTCAAAGGGTCGTCATCCGGCACGGCAGTCGCTCCCAGATAAATGTCTACCGCGGCGAATCCGCAGTAAGCCGGAACATCATTAAGCTTACAGCTTCCTCCTCCTAACTTTATCCTGGGTTTCGAATGCCCGATATTAAAATATGCCCCGGAAGAACACATCGGGCCGAAGGTGCCGGTAGTGACTACGTCGACTTCTTCAGCGGCCTTCTTTGGCCCCTTCTTATCAACCAGATCTATAATCTCTTCGGCCGTAACCACTACCGCCTGGCCCTTCTTTATCTTATCATTGATTTCTTTAATTGTTTTCATGGACTCTCCCGTAAACTCTTGGATGATCTATATGGTAGCTCCTGCCCTCAATTTCAGATAGCGATTACTTCTTTTACCTCCGGCACGTCTTTTTTGATTATCTTTTCTACCCCCATCTTCAGCGTCATCTGCGACATCGGGCAACAGCCGCAGCTTCCGGTAAGCTTTAATTTTACGACTCCGTCTGCGCTGACATCTACTAACTCTACGTTGCCGCCGTCGGCTGCCAGCATCGGGCGCACTTTGTTCAACGCTTGCTCAACCTTATCTTTTATGGCCATGGGATCTCCTTTCTATTCTTTGAATAATTCAGTGCTGAGATAGCGCTCTCCGGTATCCGGAAGAATGACTACTATCAGTTTATCTCTGTTTTCTTTCCTGCGGGCGGCTTCAAGCGCCGCAAAGACAGCCGCCCCGGAAGAAATACCCGCCAAAATCCCCTCTTTCTTGGCAAGCTGCCTGGATGCCTCTATCGCTTCTTCATTAGAGACCTGAATAATTTCATCGATTATTTTGCTATTCAGGATTTCAGGAACAAACCCCGCGCCTATACCCTGGATCTTATGGGGGCCGGGCTTGCCTCCGGAAAGCACCGGAGAATCTTTCGGCTCTACGGCGATTACCTTAAGTGAAGGTTTTTTCCTCTTGATTACTTCTGATACGCCGGTGATTGTGCCTCCTGTGCCGATTCCCGCTACCAGAATATCAACTTTTCCTCCGGTATCCTGCCAGATTTCAACGGCTGTGGTTTTCCGGTGGATTTCTGGGTTAGCCGGATTCCTGAATTGCTGTAATATAAAATAGTTCTTTTCTTTTTTTGCCAGTTCTTCCGCTCTCCTGACTGCCCCGGACATCCCCTCCGCCCCGGGCGTTAAGATAATCTCCGCGCCAAAAGCGGTCAAAAGCTGCCTGCGCTCCGTACTCATCGTCTCGGGCATAGTCAGGATCAGTTTATAGCCTTTCACCGCGCAGACAAAAGCCAAGGCAATGCCGGTATTACCGGAGGTGGGCTCTATGATCACAGCGCCTTTTTTAATCCTGCCTTCCTTTTCCGCTGCCTCAATCATACTCAGGCCGATACGGTCCTTCACCGAAGAGCAGGGATTAAAGGACTCTAATTTCGCGACCACCTCTGCAACACAGCCTTCAGTGGCCCTGTTTAACCTCACCAAAGGAGTATTGCCGATTAATTCTGTAATATTTTTAGCTATGCGCATAGTTTTAAATTTGATAAACCAGTGCCTTGCCCGCCCTTTTGATCTTCTTCGTCAGGTCTTCAAAAGTGATATTATCGATTATCGCGGCAGTTGAAGCGGCGATGCGCTGCCAGATTTCCCTGAATACGCAGGTGGTGATATCACTGCACCCCTTATAACTCTTATCTACACAGGCAACCGGGCTGACCGGCCCGTCAATAAACCTGATTACCTCCCCCAGCTTTATTTTAGCCGGGGCTTTAGCCAAAGAATAACCTCCGATTTTACCGCGCCTGCTCTGGAGGAAACCGCCTCTTTTTAAATCCAGCAGTATCTGCTCAAGGAACTTGACCGGTATGTCCAGTCGCCTGGCTAAATCATGAATCGTCACCAGGCCGCCGCCGTAATGCAGGCTTAAATTCAAAATAACTTTTAAGGCGTAATCCCCTTTATAGGTTATCCTCATATTATCCTATAATCTCTATTATCTTAGTAGAGTATACACAATTTAGCGTATTTGTCAAGTTTTTTTATTGTAATCCCGATTAAAGGTTAACGATGTCTTCGGGATGAAAAAGCGAGAGAAATAAAAGTATATAATCCCTCAGGTGCCGGGTGATCAAAAAGTTATTGCGGATATGCTCCTTCCCGTTTGCGCCCAGCTTCTTTGCGTATTCCGGGCTGTTTAAAAGTTGTTTGAGGGCAAAGGCGGCGCCTTCTATAGAATGGCAGAGAAGCCCGGAATATTTATGCTTTATCTGAAGCGGGATGCCTCCGACATGGGAAGCAACCACAGGTTTTGCCTTCCAGAGCGCCTCTGAAACCGTAAGGCCAAACCCCTCTCTCAGGGATTTCTGCATGATAACCGTAGAGCCCCTTTGCAGTGCGTTTATCTCCAGGTCGTTCTGCGGTAAGAGTAAAATATGGATATCGGAATCCCCTTTAGCTGCCTCCCTTACCTCTTCCAGGACCTGCGCCCCTTCCGGGTCATCAGAAGCAGTGCCTCCGGCAAGCACCAGTTGGCAATCGGTATATTTTTTTACCAGTTTATATGTCTGGATTACCCCCAGCGGATCCTTTAGCCGGTCAAAACGCGAGATCTGAGTGATTACCGGCTTATTTTTACGTATCCCGTGCTTCTTCATCACTGCTTCAACATCAGCTTGAGGCAATTCCTTATTTTTATCGCTTAAAGGGTCGACGGAAGGCGAAATCAGGAATTGCCTGATCGGCAGCGGCTGTGAAAATCCGGGCGCTGAAAATACCGCTGAATCGTATTTAACCACGAAATCGCGGAGAAAACTCCAGACTTTACTGTCAGGATTTGATACGTCGATATGACAACGCCAGATCCATTTGTTTTCGGCCTTCTTCCTTATCAGCGCAATCGGTTGGGGGTCGTGCACAAAGACAATATCCCCGTAAGTATTTACTTCTTCAATATTGTGGTTGCTCGTTTCAAGAAAAACCTCAAAATCCCTGTCAGTAATGTTTTCGCGCCTTCCGTGCAGGGCGTTATGGAATTTCTTAGTCGTACTAAAAAACTGTTCACCCCCCTTAATCACATCCCATCGGGTATCAACGCCAAGCTCCTTTAGGAGCGGGACCATGCAATTGAGAATCTCGGCGACCCCTCCGCCTACCGGTGTAGAATTTATATGCTGGATGACTTTACCTTTAAGCTTTTCGGCGATCAGCCGAAGGTCATCGATAATTGATTCTCCGACAATTGGGATATATTCGTCGATGCGTGCCATGCTTTATGATGAAACCTTCCTTTCGATTATGCGGATTAAGGTTCTGCGTAAGTCTTCAAGCGTGCGCGTATATGGGTCAATATTGGCGATTCTATCCGCCAGCGGCTTATCGCCTAAAGAGGTCTCGATCCATAAAGAGAAGTCATTAGTCTGCTTCTCAAGCCTCAGGCGGGCCTCAAAGATATGGAAATATATCGAATCTACGGTCACTCTTTCCAGGATGCTGATGAACTCTTTTAAATCATGCGCCACGTATTTTGTCGGCACAACGAAACTGATTGATTTGATAAAATAAAAAGCTTCCTCTTCGTTGGCGAATTTCAACTTTGCCATAGGGTGTTCTTTAAGGTAATCTTCTATAGTCTGGATTATCTTCTCCCTGAGGCTGCGGATATTAGAATACTGGATGGTATCGATACTGGCCAGTTCTTCGGCAAGGGCATCTTCGGCAAGGACGCTGGAAACCCAGTAGGCAAAATCATTCGGAGGCTCGGGAGAAAGATATTGGTGCTGCTGTAGGAACCTGTGCGTATGATGGTATATGCTTGAACCGGGAACTTCTTTTAAGATTCCCAGAAGTTGAGAGAGATTAACCGCCTTTAATCCGGTCAGTTCTGATAAATGCAAACGCGTGTAAAACCTAAACGGCTCTTTAGCTTTTATAATTTTAGGCATTTTGCCGGCCCCAGAACGTTTAAGAATCTTGCTACTTCCCCTACGTTATTTAAATAGTAAGCGGCTGCCGAATCTTTCCTTTTACCCACTACCGCCGTTATAGCCTTACCCGCGAGAGCCCGGAAAGCATCTTCATCGGTGAGATCATCTCCGATGTAAACCGTCAATACCTCCTTATCCGCAAAAGCGGACTTCCATCTGGCTAAAAGCCAGAGCGCAACTTTGCCTTTATCCCATTGCAGAGGAGGGCGGATCTCAAAAACTTTCTTCCCCGGATGGATTTTTATTTTATTGCCGGAGGCATATTCAGCAGTTATCTGTGCAAAAGCGGCTTTAAAAAAGGCCAAGTCCTTTTTTTTAACCAAGCGGTAATGTACACTCAAGCTTAATCCTTTATCTTCTATAAAAATCCCTTTTATCGGATCTAACCTCTGTTTCAGTTTTGCCTTCAGCCGTTTGAGCGTTAACCTGAATTTATCAATTTGAAAGCCAGAGAACCTGATCTTGGAGCCGTCAATTTCCAAACCGTGATTCCCGATATAAACAATGCCTTTAATCCCGACCCTCTTCTTGATGTCGCCAAGCGCCCTACCGCTGATAACTGCAACCCTGTATGCCTTATCCTGCGTTATTCGGAGCAATAAAAGTTTAATTGACGGCTCAATCCTGGCCTTACGGGGGCTTTTTACAATCTTCGCCAGAGTACCGTCAAAATCTAAAAATAAAACTTTATATTTAGCGCGGGCCTTCCCGGGCAAAACGCGCCAATAGCGTAAGAGATACTTCATTCCTTAAACTCAAACTTTAAAAGTTCTGAAAGCACCTTGCCTGCCCAACGGAAGATATTATTCTGCTGGATTATGGCGCGCATCTTATTCATCCTCTTCTGCTTTTCTTCCGAAGGCAGATTCAATGCCTGGTAGATGCCTTCACTGAACTGATGGCGGTCAAAGGGATTAACCAGTATCGCGTCGGTCAATTCGCGCGCAGCGCCGGTAAATTGACTTAAGACCAGCATGCCATTCTCATCCGAACGCGAGGAAATAAACTCTTTAGCTACCAAGTTCATGCCGTCATGTAAAGAGCTGACAATACATACCTCCCCCATCCGGTAGAAACCCGCCAGTTCCTTGAATGAAAGGTGCCTCCTTACTAAAATTACCGGCCTCCACTCACCGGTAGAGTGTTTCCAGTTTATCTGTTCGACCAGAGCGTTAATTTCATCGTTCAATTCCTTATATTTAGGTATATGGATACGGCTGATCTCCCCCATCTGCAGAAAAACAATCTTTTCTTTCAACTCCGGGTGCGCCTCAAAAAGCGCGTCTATCGCCAGTAACCTCTCCGGAATACCTTTTGTATAATCTATGCGGTCTAAGCCCAGCATAACTTTTAGACCGCTGAGGCTGAATTCTTCAATCAGCGCCTGCCCTATTTTATCCGCTTCTCCGGCAGCAGAAAAACTGCTGATCCCTTCAAAATCTACGCTGATCGGATACGGCCGGACAATGGTTTCGTGCCCGCCGCGGATAACGGAAAAACGTTCGCGGTCTATCTTGCTTTCTATCTCTCTGTCTATTGCCTCGATAAAATTAGCGCAGTGGTTGCGGATATGAAAACCCATCAAATCATTCGCCAGGAGCCCCTCGAGTATCTCTTTCTTTTGCGGACAGATGCGGAAAGTTTCATAATTCGGCCAGGGAATATGCCAGAAGTGCGAAACAATGATCTTGCCCGGCAGGAGCTCTTTTAAAAATTTTCCCAGTAGGCAAAGATGGTAATCCTGTATCCAGATAAATGCCTTCTTATGATTTACCTCTTCGGCTACTGCCTGGGCGAATTTTTTATTTACCTTGACATAATATTCCCAGTCTTCTTTGCGGAACACCGGGCGCTGAAATGCCATATGGCAAAGCGGCCAGAGTGCCTCGTTGGAATACCCGAAATAATAACCGTTTTCTTCCTCCTTAGTAAGCCATACTCTCCTGAGGGTATAGTTGGGGCTTTCAGGGGGAACTCCTAACTTACCCTGCGCGTCGCTTACCTTCCTGTCAGCGTCTCCGCTGCCGAACGCTACCCAAAGCCCGTGGCAGGCCTGCATTACCGGGTCAAGGGCAGTAACTACTCCGCCGGCGCCTCTCCGGTATTCAACCCTGCCTCTTTTAAAAGTATGCACATAAGGCTGCCGGTTAGAAACAACCACAAAGAGGTAATCTTCCAGCTTCTCTTTAATCAATGCCTGCAGGCTTTCTTTTGTCCACATAATTCTTCCCTGCTCGTGCTATTTTTCCTTGGTTTCCACTTCGACAGTGACTTTGATATCCAGATATTTATTCGCGGTTAAAGTCACCTGCGGCGGGACTATCAGTTTAGGAGTAAACGTTGTGGTTGCTGTTATGGTTTTTAAGTCGATAACGTCGGTAGTGATATTGATTTTTCCCGTAGGAAGCGTGCTGGGGGCTACTACCTGTATCTCTTTAGGCTCAACCTTTATCTGGACTAAAGACAACCCCGCGGGAAGCGTCCCTTGCGTCTTTACTTCTACGGGAACGGTAAATGTAACCATCCTTTCAATCTTAAGTTTGATTCGTTCGGGTTCAATGTTTAATACCGAGAAGCCGGCAGGGTAACGTGCCATTTCCTCATTCAATATAATATTATTCTCTCCGTCTTGGACCTTGGACATATCCAGGGAAAGCTTAAGCTCTTTAGGGTCGACCATATTAAAGGCCCGCTCTGCGCCGTTGAGAGTAATAGTTACTTCTTTGGGTTTAGGTTCGCCAATTATTCTATCCTGCGAAAGATTCCGGTATTCTACCGGAATCACAAAATCGCGGCGGATGATGTCTTTCTGATATCCGAAGATCGCCCAGATTGCCGCTGCCAATATAATTGCCAGTATCTTCTCAGAAAGATGGCCGGCCAATAAATCCGTAAGGGTAGACCCCTTTTTCTCCGGATAGCGGCTGCGGTAAAAATCTGCCAAGATACTATTAAGCTGGGCCGGATCGGATAATTCCCGGATACGTCCGGCTTCGGCAACGGAAATTGTGCCGCGCTCTTCGGAAACTACTATACAAAGCGCATCCGAGCGCTCGGTTAAGCCTAAGGCCGCGGCATGACGTGTCCCGGACCTGCCGATTTCATTGACGTTGGTAGAAAGAGGGAGATAAGCGCTAAAGCGCCCTACCCTGCCGCCGTCTAAAATCACTGCCCCGTCATGGCTCGGGGCATGCGGGTCAAACAGGCTTTCAAGCAATACCTGGCTGAGAAGCCCGTCAACGCGGATACCGGCTTCCAGGTGGCGGTCTAGCGGATCCCGGCCCCGGATAGCCACCAGTGCGCCGATTTGTTTACGTGACAGATTTGCTATAGCGCTGCTTAAAATTTCAATATCCTGCCCGTAGGATACGCCCCGGCGCCTTCTCTGCGTCCCCAATACCGCTACTCTCTCAAAGAAGTGGCGGAATTCATCCTGGAAGATTATTACCACCATAATTAACAGGATCGCGAAGAACCCCTGGAAAAACATGGTTGTCATATAAAGACTGAAAATCTTTGCTAGAACATAGATCAGCCCGATAATGATCATGCCGATGAGGATAAAACGCGCCCGGGCCTTTTTCAACCACAATAACACTAAATAAATCATAATCGCGATAATCGCAATATCAATAAAATCGATGACCCGGATACTCCTGAACATCCCCATAAAATATTGCAGCATCTTACCTCCCCGGATTAAGCAACCCGACGGAAACCATCATTCTCATCGCTTCTTCGATGGCTATATCCAAGAATCATTATCTCCTTTTTTATGATTTCAGCCGTAACGCAAGGTCAAATAAGCTATTTACTATAAACGATTTAAAAAATAATATTACGAAAAACGCGATGATTGGAGAAATATCTATGCCGAACTTCAAAGATACAGGCAGCAGCCTGCGGATGGGAGAAAGTATCGGTTCGGTGCTCTTGTAAAGAAACTGGACTATTGGGTTATAGGGATCCGGGTTTACCCAGCTGATTAAAGCGCGGATCAAAATCAGCCAGTAAAGCACGGTTAGGAGTATATTGACTATCTGCGCCAGCGCAAAGACTAGATTAGAGAAGATAGACATGCGGCTAATTGGCTCTTAGACGAATCCCTCCGGGGAAAAACCTGACCCATTTTTATTATATTACCGCTTTAAAGAATTAGCAAGAGGTTTTGAAAATTACTCCTGGTTGAACCTGTTTCTGGCAAGATATCGGAACGCGCTTAATGCGGCCTTAGCACCTTCTCCGGCGGCAATAATGATTTGTTTCTCCGGCACATCGGTTACGTCTCCGGCGGCGAATACTGCCGGGATACTGGTTTCGTTGGCAAAGTTAACCTTAATTTCCGCAGAAACGTTCTTAGCCGCCTGCGGAACGATCCTTGAGTTAGGCAGGAGCCCGATTTCAACAAAGACGCCCTGAACAGTTAATTCCTGCTCCCTACCCTGCTGTTTTATCTTCAGGCCGCTAACAAATTTATCCCCAAAGACCTCCAAAACCCGGGCATCATTAAATACCGCGACTTTGGTATTACCGGTTAATTTCTCAAGCATTATTTCATCGCCTACCAACTGCACGGTATTATTGATAATATATACTTTTCTAGCGATATTGGCTAACTGCAGTGCCGCATCCAGGGCGGAATTACCTCCTCCGATAACCGCTACATCTTTGCCGCTGAATAACGGGCCGTCACAGGTGGCGCAGTAAGTAAGGCCTTTATTCTTAAATTCTTTTTCTCCCGGGACATTCAATTCGCGAGAGCGCTTTCCGCAGGCAATAATCACGGTACGGGAATCATATTCAGCCTTGTCTGTCTTGACTTTAATTTTATTCCCTTGTTTCTCTACTGTCTGAACAGCTTCGTTTTCTTTTAAAACGATATCATATTTACGCAGGTGCTCTTCAAACTTTTCTACCAGGTCAGGACCAGTGATAAATTGGTATCCGATGTAATTCTCGATATCCCCGCTCCACGCCGCCTGTCCCCCGATATCCTTGGTAATCACCAGGGTATTTAAACGTTTTCTGGCTGCATAAATCGCTGCGGTAATACCAGCGGGCCCGGCGCCGATGACGACTAAATCGTAGGTCATATTCCTAAGGTTCGTTTTATCTTATCTTTATCAAACCCGACGATGATCTCGCCTTCAACGTCGATAACCGGCACGCCCATCTGCCCGGTTTTATTAATCATCTCCTGGGCTTTATCCTGATCGCTTGATACATCAAAGTTCTCAAAAGCGATATTATTTTCGGAAAGGAACTGCTTAACTTTAATGCACCAGGGGCAAGTTGGCGTAGAGTATACTTTTACCGACTTAGCCATTAAGAGCCTCCTCTTAGATTTTTCTCTTTAAACCCAATAACATGCCTAAATGTTCCTGCTCCTGACGGATTATCTCATCTACAGCCTTGTGGTCATAATCCGGTACTGCCTTTTTTATCCCTTCATAAAAGACAATTGAATCCTTCTCCGCCTGAATACCCATATCAATCGCCTGGGTATTGTTTTTAACCTTAGCTGCCAGTTCTCTTCCCTTATCTTTCTGGGTAAACACGCTGTCAGCAGATAAGGCATTCATATAGGCGTAGTAATCATCCGAATCCAGCCCCTGCGGCTCATATTTTCCTATCGAACCGAGTATCTTCTGGAAAGCAGCGATATGTTTCGCTTCTTCGCCGGAAAGGAAATTGAAGGTATCCTGCACTTTGAGATCCTTGCTATTACGGCTGAGAGTTTCGTAAAAATCTTTGCCGTTTCTTTCGATCTGAATCCCTATCTCTACGATCTCGCTGGCTGCAAAGATATTCCCCATCTTCTACCCCCTGTCTTTAATATGCTGCGGCGTCAAATCCACTATCTCTTCGACATCCATTGCAATAAGATATTGCGGCTTAGGCAAGAGCGCTTCCGGATGATACGGATGGCCCTTTTCTTCGTGAATATTCTTTAATAACCTCTGCGTAAGCCTGCTGGTAATCCGTTCCTCCCAAGCCTTGATCAGGTCGGCGTTAATCTCTCCGGCGGTAACAGCAGAGGCCCTGCCTTTAAGGCAATAACCGATAAACTTATGCTCGTTGAAAGCGGTGATACTTATTTTAGGATTGAGCAGTAGGTTATTATGGGTCTTTTGCCGGTAAAGGTCGAATAGAAAAACGCGCCCGTTTTTCGTTATCTCGACTATCCCCTTACAGGCGCTGTGCGGCGTGCCGTTTTCATCGATACTATTGACCAGAACGCACCCCTGATCCTGAAAAAAATTAATTATACTGCCACTTAAAGCAACCATCAGATTGTTGCCCCGGCAACCCACCTGCCGTGGAGGTTACAATTTTCCAGCGCCAGCAACTCTCCCTTGTCGGCCTTAAGATGCAGGCTTAAAACCGGGTTTAATTTATCGGGTGTCATATGGTAGCGGGCAATAAAATTTTTATCCAGATAGACATCTATGTACATAATAAAGTGTTTGGCTTCCATTACGTGCAGGATTTCCCCTACCTTAATATGTACGTCTATACAGCCTTGAGGTACCAGCCCGCATTTCCTGACTAACGTTATAGCCGGGATATGCTTTTTCTCCAGATCATTAAGGCTTTTAGGATCGGCCGGTTTTTTAATCGCAGAGGGATCGGCTTCAAAGGCCTCTTTCTTAGCGCCGCAAACCGGACAGATATCCGGCGCCTGATCAAAAGCCAAGTACCCGCATTTACCGCAGATAAAAGTATTCATCTTATCCTCCTTTTATTCTTTGCGCAAAACTCTTCCCGAATTCATAACAGTTTTCCAGTTCCCGGGCATCCGGAACGTATTGCAGCGCAAGCCCGGGCTGGATAACCTCGGCTCCCGCTTCCCTGGCTACCGCCTCTATTTCTTTCACTGCCCCGCCGGCCCAGCCATGCGAGCCGAAAACAGCGGCAATGCGGTTTTTCGGCTTTAACCCTTTAAAAAGCTCCATAAACGCTGCTATCGAAGGCAGCATATCATTATCGTGAGTAGAAGAGCCGAACAAAAATCCTTTTGCGTCAAGCATATCATTTAATACTTCTGTCCTGTCGCTTGTTGCGATATTATAAACCTTAGCCTCGGCACCGGAATCAACTATGCCGTCAGTGATCCTGCGGGCCATCTTTTCGGTTGCCCCCCACATCGTCTCATAAACAATCACCGCCTTAGGGACAGTTTCGTTTTTAGCCCATGCCAGATACGCCTTGACAATCTTCATCGGGTCCTTGCGCCAGATCACCCCGTGGCTCGGGGCAATAATTTTGATCGCTAGATTTAACTTCTGCACTTCCTCAATCTTCCTCTGGATCAGGGAACTTAACGGCCAGAGTATATTGGCGTAATATTTTTTTGCCTCATCCATAAGCGCGCATTGGTCTACCTCGTCGTCAAACCGCCCGCTTGTGGCATAATGCTGCCCGAAAGCATCATTGGGAAGCAGCAGCTGTTCTTCGGGACAATAGGTAAACATACTGTCCGGCCAGTGGATCATCGGCGCCTCCATAAAGGTAAGGCTGCGCGAGCCGAGTTTAATCTTATCGCCTGTCTTTACCACCTGAAAATCCCAATTGCCGTAATAATGCTTATATAAACCTTCCTTGCATTTCTGAGTCCCGATTACTTTAGCTTTGGGGCAAAGCTTCATAATCGCAGGCAGCGCCCCTGAATGATCCGTCTCCACATGATTAGCAATCACAAAATCTATTTTTTCCGGGAGGACGATACTCTTTATATTCTCAATCAGTTCATCGGCGAAAGGCCCGTAAACCGTATCTACCAAGGCGATCTTCTCATCTACTATAAGATAAGAATTATAGGTAGTGCCTCTTTTTGTAGTATAAGTATGGCCGTGAAAATTACGCACATCCCAGTCTATTGCGCCCACAGAATAAATATTGGGGAGTATTTTAAGCACCGGCATATTTACCTCCTTAATAACCTTGAAAATTCTCTGTAATAACTTGGCTGTAGGGCAGGCTTAGCTCTTTGGAGAGTATTGCCTGCATCGCGCTTACCATTACCGGAGGCCCGCAGAGATAGAATTTACGCTCTGCGTAATCCGACAGGCACTCTCTGATCATTTCTGCGTTAATCATCCCGGATTTACAGCCAGTCAAGCCCTGGGAAAATTCGCTGATGACATGTATAACTTTAAGTTTGGCGTAGCTACGCTGCATATCCTCAAAATCTTCCCAGAAAGCGATATCTTTTGCTGAACGGTTGGCGTAAAACAGCACCATATCAAGCCCTAATTTCGTATCCACAATAAATTTTACTATGCTTCTGATCGGCGTAATTCCTATGCCGCCCGATAAAAAAGCGATCTTTTTCTCGCCTCCCGATAAGGTAAACTTACCCAGCGGATATCTTAAATTCAGAAAATCTCCAGGTTTTAAATTCTGCAGGGCCTTACAAAAATCGCTCTGAGTAATCTTTTTGGTGAATTCAAGATACCCCTTTTCGGTAGGAGAACTGGATATCGACAGATATCTCTTTAAAACCGGCTTTGTTTTCAGGGAAACCTCCATGAACTGTCCGGCTTTAAAATCGGCTCCGGCTGAAGCCTCTGCACGGAAACTTATCACATTATAAGTACGCGGGATTATCTCTTTTATCCTGGCCTCTAATTCTTTTATCATCTTGAACTCTTATAGCTTTTCGAATAAGTCCTTGCCCACGCCGCAATCAGGGCACACCCAGCTATCCGGTAAGTCCGCGAATGGTGTTCCGGGTTTAATCCCTTGAGTATCATCGCCCTTTGCCGGGTCATAGATATAACTGCAGACGGTACACTTATATTTTTCCATCTGAATTATCCTCCCTTGTTTTCAATTATACCACCTTTGCTTAACCTGTTCCACCTCTCTTGCCCAAGGCACGCCCGGGCGGATTTACACCAGTCAATGCATGAGGGCAGCCTCTGCCTGGAGATTAAAATCTTGCACTCCGGGCACCTGACCTTTATCTCGTCAGAGAAAATCTCTGCCCTATATCCGCACTTGGGGCATTTTATTGCCTCTCCCTTTATATTCCTGCTGTCCTGCCCCGGGCACTTGAATATCACTTAATCCTCTCTCCTTTTATGCTGATAATCGCTTCTTTGAAAGGTATTGCTTTTCCGGAGTCGGAAATCGCCGATTTAATCGTCTCTACCAAGCCGAAACAACAAGGCACTTCCATATGGGCGTAGGTTACTGATTTGATATCGCGCCCCTTAAATATCTCTCTCAGCTTCTGCGCATATATGCCGATATCATCAAGCTTCGGGCAGCCCACAAGCAGGATCTTATCCTTTAGCAGCTGATTATGGAAGCCGGCATAAGCAAAAGGCACGCAGTCTGCGGCAATCAGTAAATCCGCGCCGTCCAGATAAGGAGCGTGCGCCGGCACAAGCATGGTCTGCACCGGCCACTGCCTTAATTCGGATTCCTGCCGCGGGGATGATTCTGGCTTTTTAGCGGCGCCTTCTTTCCTGAAGTCAACCACTTTAGTCCCGGGGCAACCGCAAGGCAAAACAGGCTTCCCCTTAGATTCATCAGCAAGAGGATTTTCAATGCCCTCTTCCTTCAAATAGGCAAGCGCCTGATTTAAATATCGGGTTTCGTTATGATCATTAAGGTGCTTAAGATGGGCTTTGATCACGTTTTTACCCTGCTTTACGATATTGGCCATTACCTTTTTCTCTTCGTATTCTCCGGCCTCCCGCTCCACTATAGTAATGGCGCCCTCTGGGCAATGCCCGATACAGGCCCCTAAGCCGTCACAGAAAAGGTCGCTGATTAACCGGGCTTTGCCGTCAATAATCTGTAATGCCCCTTCCGGGCAATTTGGGATGCAAAGGCCGCAGCCGTTGCATTTTTCTTCGTTTATTTTTATAATCTTCCTCTTGTTCATTGAATTACTTTCTCTTTAATAAAGAACCTACGCTGACGGCGCTTAATTCCCTTAATAGATAGCGTTCTATCCTGCATATTTTCTTTCTCAAAGGGCAGATTTTTCTTTCGGGGCAGGGCTTTTTCTTTAAGGAACATTCGTTCAGGGAAAACGGCCCCTGGAATATCTTTATCAATTCAGTTAGATAAATCTTATCTGCCGTCCTGGCTAATAAGAATCCTCCGCCTATGCCGCGCAAAGATATAAGCACATTCTTCCTGTTCAAAACCTGAAGCAGTTTTCTCAAGAAAGGGCGCGGGACTTTCAGTGCCTCGGCTAATTCGGAGGCTGCAACAACCCTCTCCTTTTGACCGGCGATAAAACAAACCGCCCTCAACGCATAATCAGTATCCCTGGTAATCAGTTTCATAAATACTCCTTAAAATAAAAACAAATGGGCAGTTTAACGCCTTGCCCGGGGCAAAAACTGGCAGCCTTCTTTACAGTGGGCTACCGGCCTAAGCATGTATCTGACGGTAATATCCATCTTTTCTTCTCCTTTCTTTTCGATTACATAAATGATACCATAATAGTATCATTTGTCAAGAGTTTTTTTATTTTTTAGAATGTTTTATTGCGCCTGTTCCGCTTCTGCGCCTTTTCGCAGGGATTTAAATTGACCGATTAGGGTGTTGACTTTTTCCTGAAGGAGGCTCGGCCTTTGAGAGATAAGGTTCTTTGCTGCTGCCTCAAACGCTGCTTTCTTTAATGCGGCTATTGTTATGCGGGGATTATCGAAATCTGTCTTGATCACAAAATTCAGCTTGATATTGCCTCGTTCATCGGCAAATAAATCAAGGGTATTGCTGAATAATTCCTTAAGGTCGACCTGCTGAGGCTCGGCAGCCTCCTGCCGGGCATAAACCAGGTCTGAAAGCACCAGGTTCGAATTGATATCAAGGGCGTTGTCTTTTGACTTAAGTTTTGATTCTAAGTTCAGCTTAGCCGAAACGAGCTTTTTTTCGGAGATAAAGTTTCCGTAATACGGAGCAAAATAACCGACGTTAAGGTCGGTGGCTGTGAGAGCTGCATCCATATTTTTAGAAATAAAATCAGCCCACCCATTAAACTTAAGCGCTCCCAGCACTTCCCCGTCGGGCTGCAAAACCAGCGCGCTCATCTTAAAACTGGCCTTCAGCCCGGCAAGGGGAAGCATTGCCCTGGAAAGCTCTATGTTTATCTGGTCGACCTCGGTTACAAAACCCTGCGGCGCGATCTTCTTATCATTATAAATGAACTTTCCGTTTTTTACGGAAAGGCCGGTGAGGATTATCTGCTGTTGTTTCCCCCCTTTATCTAGGGCGGGTAAATTATTGCTCCCGTCTGAGTTCTGCACAAAATTAACTACGGGATTTATCAGGGAGACCCCGCTTAAAACTATCCTGCCTGAAAATAACCCCGCAAGGTTAGGGATAAAAGAGACCCTTTCTGCGCTGAATAAATCCCCGATTTTTAAATCTGCAATGCGGATATTAAAGGGCAGGCTCAGGCCGATGCCGCCTAAGCTGACTTCTTCTTTTAGGTTTTTTGCAAGCTGTTCCTCGGCGAACTTCTTGCCGAACATGGCAACCGATACTGCCGAAGCAATAAAAAACAACGCAAATACGGCGATAAAAACTGTAAGAACTTTTTTAATTTTAGGCACAGAGCCCCTCCTTGGGTTTATTTAAGGAATAGATTAGCCAGGTATCCCAGGATAATCACCTGCGGCACAGCCACTACCGGCATCCAAAGCGCGGTTTTTTTACCGACATTCGTCCAGAGAAGCCCGATTTCGGTATAATCCGTTACTACTCCTGCCATAAGAAATGTAAAACTGTTTCCCAACGCTCCGCTCTGGCGGTAGATCTCAAAAGCTAAAGGCGATGACCCCTCGGAGCAAACCTCTATAACCGTAGCGATACCCAGCGTCACCAGTAATCCGAGCATTGTCGGCCCCATAAACTTATGGAAAAAGTGCACCGGGATATATGCCCCGGCTAAACTTGCCAGCAACATTCCCAGGATAATCCACCATAAAACCATATCTGCCAGAGATACCGCGCCTGCCCTGATCCCCTTAATATCGTTGATCAGCGTATACAGGTTAAACTTATAATCCCCGCTGCGCCTCCTGAAATCTCTGATAATCGAAAAATTCTCAGGCACTTCGGTAATATTCTTATTTTTCTCTATAAGGTTATTCTTTTCAAGCAGAATAAAGATAAATCCGGTATTAAGCGCGATAACCAAAGCGGCGATAATGATGAATAACCCCTTGATGCCGAATAAGCTTAAAATCATCATTGTAACCGCAAAATTAGCCCAGGGGCTTGCCAGGAGGAAGCTTACCACTGCCGGGTTCGACGCACCCTTCTTATGCAGCTGTATGGAAAGCGCCAGTATCCCGTGGCTGCAGGCGCTCATTAAAAACCCCAAAAATACGGAATTAAAGATTGTCCGCGCGCCCTTGCGGGCTAAGATCTTAGATACATACTCACTGGGGACAAAATGATCGATGACGCCTCCCAGTAGCAGCCCTAAAAGCACCGCCCACCAGATAGATCTCAGATAGCTCAGGAAAGATTCCCTGAAAGGCTCCAGGATAGCGAAGACAAACGAAAAACCCAGAAGCAGCAGGCAGATGCCGGATAGCAAAAAAAGTTTATTTTTATAGAAAGGCTTTCCTGTGAATCTATCCCTGCAATTTGAGCTGCAGAAAAATAAGTCTTTTCCGCCCTTGCTAACCCTGATCCCTGTTTTTTCATCAACCTGCATCCCGCAGACCGGATCAACAGCCATTAAAAAGCTCCTGGAATTTCTTTATTTCTCTTTCTACATCTGGCTTAGTCACAACCGCAGATATCGCGCATAAACCATCAGTTCCGGCGCGGATAACCTCAGGCGCATTCTTTAAATTTATTCCTCCGATTGCGACAACCGGCAGATTAAGTTCTTCTTTTAACTTTTTAATCAGAACAGTGCCTACCGGCCTGCCGGCGTTTTTTTTAGTTTTTGTGGCGAATATCGGAGATGCCCCCAGATAATCCGCTCCCGCTGCCTGCGCCTTCCTGGCAGCTTCCAGCGAGTGCACCGTAACTCCGATTATCTTCTTCCTCCCCAATAATTTTCTGGCGGCGGGATAAGGAATATCGTCTTCACCAATATGGACGCCGTCAGCGCCTACTGCCATTGCGATATCAATACGGTCATTGACCAGGAAGACCGCCTTAGCGCAGATTTTTTTCAGGCGCAGCGCCTCTTCAAACATCTCTCTGGTATTGGCGCTTTTATTGCGGTACTGAATAACTCTTACCCCTGCCTGTAAAGCGCTTCTGACATCGTTGTAGTTACCCGCTCTGCTTAAAACCGCATCGGTAATAAAATAAAAACCGCTAATCATGCTATCCTTTGCATCTTAGAAACAGCGGATTTATCCAGGTTAAATATGCAATCAAATAATTTCTCCTTAAAAGTACCCGGGCCATTGGATAACTTTGCGGCGAGTTCTGCGGCAATACCGTAACAGGATAGGCCTGAGGCTGCGGCGAGCGCTAAATCTTTTTCTACTGCCGCAAAGGTACCGATTACGGAAGCTGCCATACAGCCGGTCCCCACAACATGCGTCATCATCGCTGAGCCGTTTTTTACGATATATTCCTTTCTGCCGTCTGTAACAATATCCTCTTTGCCTGTTATCACTACCGTAGAGCCCCTTTTGCGGGCAAAGGCAGCGGCTAATTCCCGCAAATTATGTTTCACCTCAAGCGCGTCCACGCCTTTAGTCCTGACATCTGCCCCGCTTGCTCTCGCCGCTTCGGAGGAATTGCCTTTGATAATATTAATTTTGACTTGATCCAAGAGCTCAAGGCTCTTCTGATTGCGTAATTGCGTGGCTCCGCAGCCGCAGAGGTCAAGAATAACCGGGATGCCATGCTTGTTAGCGCTTTTAGCTGCTATCTTCATTGACTCTATAAAATCTGTTGTGAGTGTGCCGATATTCAATACCAGTGCCGAGGCAATAGCAGACATCTCCGCCGCTTCCTCAGGGGCATGCGCCATTACCGGGGAAGCCCCCAGGGCCTTGACGATGTTGGCGCAATCATAGATAGTTACCCAGTTGGTCAGATGATGGATTACGGGTTTTTGCCGGCGTATCCTTTCCAGCAGCGTATAGGAGTTGATTTTTGCCTTAACCATGAAACCTTCCGGGTATAGCTACCTTACAATAGGGGCATTTGTTTCCTGATATATTATACTCTAAAAGCGAAAAGCCTTCTCTTCTAATCAATAATTTTTTACAATTGGGGCAATATGTATCATTGCCTTCGCCTATGACATTGCCTATGTATACGTAGTTTAGCCCGGCTTTGCGGCCGAGCGACTCGGCTTCTTTTAATTTACCCAATGGGGTAGCCTGCCTATCGGAAAAATTATAATCCGGATAAAACCTTGAGATATGCCAGGGGATACCTTTATCTACCTCGGCGATAAACCGGGCAATCGCGCTTAGTTCTTCGGGCGAGTCATTACTGCCGGGCACAACCAGGGTAGTTACTTCAATCCAGATGCCATATCGCTTCATCAGGCGTATAGTGTCAAGCACCGGCTGCAGTCTACCCGAACAAACCTCCTGATAAGAACTCTCTTTAAAGAACTTAAGGTCGACGTTAGCCGCATCCAGATAAGGCCTGATCATCTCCAGCGCCTCTTTTGTCATGAATCCGTTAGTCACGAAATTGTTGAACAGGCCTTTCTCTTTAGCTATTTTTGCGGTGTCATACGCGTATTCAAAGAATATCGTCGGTTCGGTATAGGTATAAGAGATGCTGGCACATTTATTTTCGGTTGCCTGTTTTACTATATCAACCGGAGAAAGCTGGCCGCCGCCCGAAACATCCAGCGCCCTGAAAGACGCCTGCGATATCTCCCAGTTCTGACAGAATCCGCAGCGGAAGTTACAGCCGATAGTAGCTATGGAAAAACTCTTTGAGCCGGGGAGAAAATGGTAGAGCGGTTTCTTTTCAATCGGATCGATATTAGCGGCAATGACTTTTCCGTAAGCATAAGTAAAGAGTTTACCGTTGACATTCTGCCTCACCCCGCAGAAACCGAATTTATCCGGCTCTATGTGGCAGCGGTGGGCGCAGAGAAAACAACGCACCCTCTGACTATCCAGTTTCTCATAAAAAAGGGCTTCCTTCATCCCGTTAGAAACGCCTCCGATTTCCCGTTATGAAAATTTCTAACGGGGTTCATCTCCTTAAAGCAGCAAGCTGTTCTTCTCTGGCCGCAGCAATGCTATAAACTTTTTGGCCGCAGGATACGTTCTCACAGATTATATCCGCTGCCGCTTCCCCGTTTAAATCGCAGTAGCGGCTGACTATAGAGCAGGATAATTCTATCAAATCATTATCGAAAGTCCCTCTGCCTAAAGCCGTAGGCCCTGCCAATATCTCAGGCATGAATATCAGGTCATCTTTCTGCTTCAGGCGGATCAGGCGGCCATTCTCAATTTCATTCCTCCCTACTACCAGCTTGGCTGTTTGGCTTAACCTGAAATGCCTGCCGATTTTAAGAAGCTCAATGTTATCCAGTGTAAGCTCGTTATATTTTATCAGATCTTTTATCCTGCCTGAAAAAGCTGCGTCGGTAAGCAGGCAGCCTCCTGCCGGCTGCCGGTAATTACGAATCCCTAATTTATCGGCAAGGTCAATCTGTGGCTTACGGGCCCTGCCGTTAAAAGCGAGCAATTCCTCCCTCTTCACCCACCCTTTTTTTTCGGGGAGAGTTTCCGCAAGCAGCCGCGCGGATAAAGGCCGTAGCAATAAGCCTTCCAGGCCTGATTCTCTCTCAATAACCTCAAGGCTCTGCCTGTGCTGCGACATCGGACGTTGCCCCAGGACCTCTCCGGTGATAATAAAATCTGCCCCCAGAGAAGCCATCATCTCCTTTGCCCGGCGCAACATCAGGATTTTGCAGTCAATACAAGGGTTCATATGCGAACCTCTGCCGTGCTTAGGCTTAAGAATAAGGCCGATGAATTCCTCGTCAATACTTCCCTCCTTCAAGGACAGCCCCAGGGCAGCTACGGCTTCCTTAACATTGCTTGCACAAAAGGGCATCTGAAAATGCAGGGCTAATACTTCTACCCCCTGCCCTTGTATAAGCTTTGCGGCCAATAGACTATCCAGCCCGCCTGAAATCAAAGCTACAGCTTTCATCAGAGGTCCTTATCTATTTTTAACCAGTATTGCCGTAGGAAGGAAAAACTATCTTAACAGGGAAAAGTTGAGTACTGCCCCTAAAATGAATCCGGTGGCAATCATGATTAAGAGTGATTTGATAAAATCCCTGATGCCTAGTTCTTTAAGCAGGATTACGAACGTCGCTACGCATGGAAAAGACGCAGCCAGGAGCGTAGCGGCGATGAACATCTGCCTTGCGCTTAACCCAAGCGGAATAAGCATTCCGGCAGCCACATCTTTCCTGATAAATCCGATTGCCAGGGCAATCACGGTTTCTTTAGGCAAGCCGAACAATCCATGAATCACCGGGGCGGATATCGCGGAGATGAAATCAAAAAGATGAAAATATAAAAGCAGGTTCACCGCCAAAACACCTAATAATACAATCGGCACGGCCTCAAAGATGAACCCGCATACACGGTAGAATATTTTCCTGAAAAGCACCCCAACCGGCGGCAGCCTGTAAGGCGGTATCTCAATCAGAAGCTCGGGGCTATAGCCCTTAAGGGTTTTATTCAGAATCACCCCTAAGATTAACCATACCGAGAAGAGTACCAAGTATACGCCTCCGACGTAAAAACCGGAGAAGCGGCCGAGAAGCGCAAAAATCATCGCCTGCAGCGCGACACAGGGTACGCCTATAGAAATTAGCGTTGAGGTAATAAACCTCTCCCGCCTTGATTCCAGTATCCTTGTAGAGAGTATGCCGGGGATATTACAGCCGAATCCAAGCAATACCGGGATTATCGCGTAGCCATGCAATCCTAACTTATGCATCAGATTATCCAGCAGAATCGCCAGGCGCGGGAGGTAACCGACGTCTTCCAAAACACTAAGGATGACATAAAAAGCCAGCACATAAGGAAGGACCATCGCAAACTCTATGTAAGGAGCAGTAGTAAGCACTCCCATAGACTGCTGGAAATCTATTTTCCCGTTAATTAAATCTCCGATAAGAAGATGATGCAGGAAACTTTCCGGCCCGAAAACCCGGCTTAACCTCATCAATAGGGGTTCATAAATATTATAAAAGACAGGGTCAGAGATGCTGTTGATTAAAAATTCCCCGATAAAACGCACGATTTTAAAAGAAAGATATATCACCAAACCCCCGATAAGGAACCCGGTGAAAGGCCTGACTGAAACATCCTCTAAGATCTCCCTGAAGGTATGATGCCGGTGCGATAAACGCTGTACCTGCTCTATAATCAGGCCTATCTCTCTCCAACGCTCAAGGTGGCCTGTAGCCTTTGCGGGCTTTGCCCGGGCCTCCCCTATCCTTTCGATTAAAAACTTAATCCCTACGCCGGTAACCGCGCAGGCAGATACAACCGGCACACCCAAAAGTGATTCTAATTTTTTTATATCTAATTCTATGCCGCGGTGCCCGGTTTCATCGCACATATTCAGGCAGACGATGACGCGGTAACCTTCTTCGATCAATTGCAGGGTCAAATAGAGGTTTCTTTCCAGGTTTGTGGAATCTAAGATATTTATTACTACGGAATCTTCTTTAGGAAAATCTTTAAGTAAGGATACCGCTACCTCCTCTGCCTGCGAAGCCGGGTTCAAAGAATAGGCCCCCGGCAGGTCAACGACTTCTATCCTCTCCCGGCCGTGAACAAGAAACCCCTTAGTGATCTCTACGGTTGTGCCGGGATAATTAGAGGACATTACCCTTACCCCGGTAAGCCGGGAGAATACCACACTCTTGCCCACATTGGGATTCCCGATCAAAAATATCTTCTTAATCATGGCTCTCAACAAAAATCTTAGCCGCCATTCCATGGCCTAAGGCCAATACGCTCCTGCCGGATTTTATAGTCACGGGGCCTTTCATCATAAAATGGCTAAGCTTTGTGATTTCTATCCCCGTGTAGATGCCTAGGCTCATCAGCTTATCGCGCAGCTGCCCGCCGCCGGTAATTTCCGCCACTTTCACCTTTTGGTTTGTTTTCACCTGAGTAAGAGGAATTTTTTTCATTCTTATACCTCAAAAAAGAAGCGCGCCGCGGCCATAAAAGCTATACCGAGCAAAAATGAGACAAATGCCAGCGTCGAGCGCCTGAGGTCCCTCTCTTTGTGTATTTCGGGGATAAGATCGGAGGTGGCGATATAGATAAATCCGCCTGCGGTAAGAGGAAGGATAAAATTAGAAAAACCACTGACGGCATCCGATATCAGATAAGCGATTATTGCGCCGATTATCGCCGTAAGCGCCGAGAGGAAGTTGCAGATAAGGGCTTTTTTCTTGGTGAATCCGCCATAGACTAATACCCCAAAATCCCCCAACTCCTGCGGTATCTCATGTAATATTACCGCCATAGTTGTAACTATGCCCAGTTTCAGCGAAGTTATAAAGCTGACCGCGATGATCATGCCGTCAATAAAATTATGGAACCCGTCGCCGAAAAGATTCAGGTATGTCACCGGATGCACATCGCACTTTCCCTCATGGCAATGGCGCCAATGCAGGTACCGTTCCATCATGAAAAATAGGGTGATCCCGATGATCAGATAGGAAAAAACCCGCATGCTGGGCATCTTCTCAAGGCTCTCAGGCAGGATATGCAGAAAAGCGCCTCCGATTAATGCCCCGGCAGAGAATCCGATCAGGCCAAAAAGGATTTTATGCAGTAATTTATCCTTGAGGGCAAGGGCAAATACTCCGACAAAAGAAATCAGGCTGACCGTAAATGTGCTTATGATAATCCAGACAAGCGTCATAGTCTCCCCAGGCAACCCCTTGCTACCCCAGACAGGGTTTCCTGCCTTTATTCGCCTTCTTAGAACGCCAATTCAATTTCCCTCTACGTTTTCTTTTTCCCATGCCCCCTCCTGCTTTCTAACTATTCTCTGGCTAATATTTGTAATATTCGGCCGGTACTGCCTGAGATATAAAACGCGCGGCTTCTATAATGCAAATGCGAATCGCTTTTTCCATAGGCGTATTGGAATAAACCGATAACTGCGCTCCTAAGGCCCAGCCGCCAAGCGAACCGGTCATTAATCCGCCGTTGGTATCGGATGCCTGGCCCTGCACTTTGCTTGAAGCAATCACCTTAGAAGTTGATGCGTCAATAATGCGTATCTCCAAAGCAATGTGCGCCTTATTCAAAATTCCTCCCAGAAGCCCGCCCAGCATCCCGCTAGCTGCGCTTCCTCCTCCGCCTAACCCGCCGCGGCCGCCTGAGGACTGCGGCTCAAACTCCCTAACCGTAGCGCTGATAATTAAGTCTGCGGCCTGAGGGCCTGAATCCTGCTTCTGAGAGACAGAAAAACGGTTGGCAGTATTCAGCGCTTCGATGAGCATCTGGCGTAAGCCTGCGCCGACCTGGTTATTGGCTTTGGTTGATTCAATCCCAAAGTCAGGTACAAGTATCTGGGCTTTCGCTCCCGAATAAGCCGCAAGCACACCTGAGTTCAAGTTATCTGCCGGCTCAATCTTAGGGTGGGCCGAAGAAGCGCACCCTGCCGATAGCGCAAGGTAGAAAAATAAAACCAGATTTAAATAATATCTTTTCATCTTATGGGGATATTATAACAATAAAGCTTAGCCGCTTCAAGCCAAACCTCCGGAAAAAGAACGGCAGGGGTTTTGCCCCTGCCGTAAAAACCGCTGGCTAAATCTAACGCAGATTATTCTTTTTTCTGCCCTTCTACTGCCGGCCCTGCCGCTGCCCCTTCTACTTCCTCTT
Source organism: uncultured Planctomycetales bacterium (assembly GCA_964399915.1). GTDB lineage: Bacteria > Omnitrophota > Gorgyraeia > Gygaellales > Profunditerraquicolaceae > CAYNRN01. The sequence continues at coordinate 23,329 of CAYNRN010000003.1, read as the reverse complement.
TGGCAATCTCAGCCGGCGCATCCTGCGGCAACTCTTCAGAAGAGACTGTTTCCGGCGCATCCTGCGGCAACTCTTCAGAAGCAACTGTCTCCGGAGGCTCTATCTCGTCGGTTTTGTCCACACTGATATTCTTGGCAATATTCTTTTCCCCGGAAACCACATAGTCTATACTTACCGCGTTCTGCTGTTCTATCTCAGACAAAGCTTTGATATTCTCATAAACGGTCTTCTCGTCTGTTGAGATAGTTATTTTTTTCTCCTGATCAGTGTCATAATCAAGGTAAGTTACGGAGAGTTCGCCTTTATCAGTGTCTACGGCGCTCACTTCCCCCCAGACCCACTGCGTCTGGTCCTGGCCAACCGCCTGCTGCGCGGGGCCTGCCTCCTGGCAAAAAGCGGACTGCGAAACTAATAAAACCAGCGCTGTGATACCCAGCGCCAAAAATATTCTTTTAGCGTGCCCCATCGGACACCTCCTGTCTATTGGGAAGCATTTTGCCACAGAATCTAAAGTTTGTCAATTATAAAAAGGCAGCAGTACCAGTGCCAGCCAGACTATTGAGGTAGTAATTATCCCGACTATAAGCCCTATCCCCAGCCAGCTGAAGAAATTTACATGGATCCGCTTTTCCTTCTCTAAAATCCCCAGAGCAACGATGTTGGCAGTTGAGCCGACAATCGTAATATTCCCGCCTAAACATCCTCCGAAAAGCAATGCCCACCAGAGCGGCTTAAGGTTCACGCTTAATCCCGTAAAACTCTGGATTACCGGAATAAAAGCTGCTACCAACACCACATTGTCCAGGACACTTGAGCCTATTGTAGAAACCCAGAGCACTATGCCGGTTAAGGCAGCGTAGCTATTATTGGCAAGGTTGGCAAGGCTTCTGGCTATTACATCGGTTGCTCCGGTATATTTAAGCGTCCCTGCCTGGGCAAAGAGGAGCATAAAGAATAATAAAGTCCACCACTCTACATCTTTCTCGATAAATTCTCTGGCCTTCTTCCACTTCCATGCCATCACCAGGCCGCTTGAGATAAGCGGTATAGTTAAAAGGATAGTATTGCCTTCCAGGTTCAGGAGCAGTTCCAGGCGGTGGTGTAAGGATATAAAGACAAGAGTTATTGCAAAGATAAGCAGGCTGACTTTCAACTCTTTCTCCGGAGGCACGGAGATGAGCTTAACCAGCATTTCATTATCCCCGAGCTCCCCTATTCTCTTATTGAACTCAGCCAATTGCCTGCGGTACCAGAATCTGAAAATTACTATTACGGTTATCAGGCAGACCAGCATCACCGGAAAGGCCTTTAAGATAAAATCTTCAAAAGTCAGTCCGGATTTTGAGGCGATTAATATACCGATGGGGTTCCCCATCACTGTGCCGCTTGAACCGATATTCGTGGAGAGGACGGACATAATCAGAAAAGGCGTGGGATCAACTTCAAAGTAATCGCAGATTTCAAATATCGCGGCGACGATGAAAATTATAGAAGTGACTTCATCTACGGCGCAGGCTAGAAGCGCCGATATTATACAGATGAACAGAAGGAATTTGTTCGCGGTGAGATTCTTGATGCGCAGGATTAGGCTGACTATCCAGGCAAAGACGCCGGCGTTTTTAAGCTGGCCTACCAGCACCATCATCCCGACTAGGAAGAGGATAACTTCCAGCGATGAAAACTTTATCACATGCTCTAAATCAATGGTCCGGGTTATCAGCAGGATAGAGGTACCGAGAAATACAAAGGTAAGCCGGAAATCCCAGAAGAAAAGCGTGCCTAAGATGGAAGCCGAAAAAATAGAAAGGGCTAAGGCCTGAGTCGGGCTAAAGCCTACGCCTCTGCTGAATAAATTTACGAGAACCGTAATAAAGATGAGGGCGGATAACTTCTTTAACATTAAACCTGCGCCTCCTTAGCCAGTGCCTTAAGTATATCCTCTCTGGCAACGATGCCCACTACCTTTAAGGAAGCATCCACTACCGGCAGGCGCCGGGCATGCTGGGTAAGCATAATTCTGGCTGCTTCACAAAGGGTAATCTCTTGGGAAGCAGTCACCACCTCCTTACGCATCAGCTGCGAAACCTTAGCGTTATTTAAGTCGTGGAATTTCTTCTTCGTAGATTTTGGGTTTTCTTCGTAGATGAACCTGCCGACCTTTTCAACATAGCTGGGCAGGATAAACCTCAAAACCCCCTTCTCAGTAAACATCCCTACAAGTTTTCCCTCTGAGTCTATGACCGGCAACCCGCTGATCCTCATCTTGAATAACATCTCCAGAGCGCCTGAAGCAATATCATCGGGCTTAACGCTGACCACATCCCTGCGCATAATCTCTTTTATCTTCATAGAGCTCTCCTTTTAAGCGGAGTTTAAAAAATTTCCTTAAGGCGAGTACGCAGTTTCATGTAAATCGCAGCGGCAAACAGCGCCTTAAGCATATCGCCGGGAACAAAAGGCAGGAATCCAATCAGCATCAGCTTAAGAAACGAATACCCCAGGACCACTTTCAACCAAAGCACGCCGCAGGCCAATATAGTCGCCGAAGCCAGGCAGAATAATGCAAAGACAGAAATTAAATTCTTTGCGCGCCCGATGAAACAGCCGATGAAAAAACTTGCGGCAATGAATCCTGCCAGATACCCGCCGGTAGGGCCGCTAAGATAAAGCAGGCCGCTGCCTGCTCCGGTAAAAACCGTTACTCCGGCAGCGCCTAATAACATGTATCCTGCCTGAGAAAGCGCTCCCAGCCCGCTGCCGAGACTTGCCCCTGCCAGGAGGACAAAGAATGTCTGCAGGGTAACCGGAACCGGGCTAAAAGGCAGAGGTATGCGCACAAAAGCACCCAAGGTAGTCAATACAATGAATACCGACAACCCGGTTAAGCGTACGGCAATCCTGCCTGAAATGACCTCTTTCCTTAATATTGCCTCCATATCCTCCCCTTTCTTATAACTTACCTAATTACCCTTTAGCAATGAAATATATTGTAGTATTATACCCGAAAACTCACCACCCGGCTATTAGAAAATACGGGGGCAGTCGGTGCAACCTGACTAGCCCCGTATTCCTAACTGTATTGGAAACCGCCTATTCTTTAGCTATTGCCAGAGTAATCACGCCGGCTAAAAGCAAGAACGGCCCAAGGCATCCCTTTATTACCATAATAAGGTCGCCCCACCAGCTAATGATCGCCAGAGCGCCTAAAGCCAAAAATACCAGCCCCAGGACCACCTTGATCACTGCTGAAGAAGCTTTCGCAGCCGAACACTTCTTCTCTTCCTGTTTAATCTCTTCTGCCATTGCTACACCTCCTTAACTTGGTTTTGTCTTCCATCGGCGGTGAATCCACCCCCACTGCGCCGGATAACGCCTGATATATGACTCGATAATATCGGTAAGCCTCTGGATATTAATAATTATTGTCTCTTCGTCGCTGGCGCCCTCTTTTATATCAATCGGCGGCTCAAAGACGATCCGGTGCGTATCATCAGGCTGCCTGATGATAAAGCAGGGGATCAGCGCCGCCTGGGTGCGCCTGGCTAAAACTACCGGCCCGGTAGCAGTTGCCGCCTGATGGCCGAAAAAATCTACAAATACCCCCCCGGTGCCGAAATTCTGGTCTATCGGGATAAAGAGCGCGCCGTTATCCCTTAATACGCGTATGGATTCTTCCACGCATGCCTTACGCGGCTGGGTGTAAATCGTCTTGATATTGAAACGGCTGCGTTTTCCAAAGAAGAATCTTTCAACCCTTTCATCGCGCATCGCCCGCATTATTCCGGATATCTTGTACCCTTCTAGGCCGATACGCGCCATCATCAAAGGAAAATTTCCAAAGTGGGCGCTTACCAGGATCACGCCCTTGCCGCGGGCTAATGCAGTATCAAGAATCTCCCTGCCCTCAATATGCACGCTCTCTCTCAGGGCGGCTGGCCGGTCCAACAAGAACATCAATTCTACCGCTCCCTTTGCCATAAAAGTAACGCAGTCCCTGGCAATCCGCTTCTTTTCTTCAGCCGATTTCTCCCCGGTAAAAGCTATTTCCAGGCTCTCCATCGCAATCCTGCGCTGTTTAGCGGCAATGCGGTAACCGATTGCGGCAATCAGATTGGCAAACCCATACAGCCAACGTTCCGGCAATACCCTAATAATCAAAGAACTGATATTCAAACTCGCCCAGGCGAAAAAACGCCCGGTCTTTTTACGTATGGCTTTAAAATCCATTATCCCCTCGGAGAATTATAACAAATCAGCCTGCTTTTTCAAGAAAAAATTACAACTTATAACCGGTCTTACGCAGGAAATCCTTACGCCAGGCAATATCCTGCTGCTCTTCCCTGCCGGACGGCCTTGCTCCATCAATCACTCCCATTATCCCTCTGCCGGAACCGCTTTCGGCGATGATTACCTCCACCGAATTGGCGGTAGCGCAATAAACCGTACAGACTTCGGGAACCGCCTTTATCGCGTTTAAAACATTAATCGGAAACCCATTCCTCATAAAGATGATAAAGCTATGTCCTGCCCCTATCTCCAGGGCATTATCCTGCGCCAATCTTTTAAGCTCGGCATCATTACCCTCAGACCTTACCTTGCAGGCGCCGGAGGACTCCGCAAACGCCAGGCCGAATTTTATACCCGGGACATTGTTCACCATTGCCTCGTATATATCTTCGACGGTCTTGATAAAATGGCTCTGCCCCAGGATCAAATTGACATCATCCGGTTTATTTATCTTCACAGATTTAAATTCCATCTTTTGCCTCCTTCAATGAGCAGATAATACTTGACATTTTCAATGTCAAGTATTATAGCGTTCATCGTTTCAGTTGTCTATTCAAGCGCCTGCGAATTGAATCCCGCACCCAGAATACAACAATGATTCAGGCTCATTCCTTATCTGGGTGCGGGATAAATTCAGGCAGAGACTTACGTTCGCTTCGCTCCGTAAGTCTCGCCTTCATTTACCTGATCAGGATTTTCCTGAAACCCGTAACATCCGCCGGCAAAACCGCGGCATGCCCCTGGATCTGGGCAATTACAAAATCCGGCTCACCCAGCACTTCCAGGGGAATCTTCAAAAGCATTTCATCGCGCGTCCTGGTCAAGATTATTCCCGGCGGGCGGATTACCTTATTCTTATCGAATGCCTTAAAATTACTGCCTTGGGCAATAATGCAGACCTTCGGCATATAGGCAAAGGGCGTGCCGTAATTATAACCGAAGAGATAAATTCTGACGCTGGAATTGATGCCTAACCCGCCTGCTTTTTTTATGCTGATTAAAAGAGCCCCGTCCTTCAGGGAATATACTCCCTGCGCCTTATCTTCTGCCTGCGCTTTATAGCGCTGAGACCTCCCGGCATAATAATCGTTTATGCCGCGGAAAAGGTTAATTACCGACGTCGCTGAAATCTCAGGCAACGATTCAGAAATCTTCGGCCTCAAGTCCAATTCCGGATAATCACCGAATAACTCGTTCTCTCTGGCAAAAGCTAAGAGGTAAAACGCGCTGGAAGCAGTCTGGCTCCTGTAACAAAGCGTAGCATTGGCTTTATTCTCTGTCTCTTCCCTGTTAAGCCCGGCCTGAACCCAGGATATGGAAGAGTTTTGAAATCTTTCCGGCGGAGTCAGGATTAAATCAGGGTGATAATGGCGCGGCAATGGCCAGCCTGAATGATGAATAAGATACGGATAGACTTTTGGCCGGCGCATAAAAAACCGCAGGTCAGCCAGAGCAACTTCAAGGAAGAGATAAAACGACTTATGGTCGGAATTGACATCTGCCGGATGCGAAACAAAAATCTTATTCGGCCTAAAACTTAAGACCTGCCTTTTTAAATCCTCAAGGATATTCTCCGAAGAATAAGAGGCATCAAACGACGGGCTGTCTTTATAGGGGACCTTCTGGACGCGGGTCAAGAGAGTGCGAAACGGCCTCTTCTGCTGCCAATAACGGCGGAACATCGTAAACGTCCCGAAGTCCGGGTAGCCTAGAAAAACAAGGCCTTTATCCTTAAGGCCTAAGAAATCCATTGCCCTGCGGGATTCCTGTTTACGCACCTCGCCCATATAAAGAAATTCGCCTTTTCTAAAGGTCATCCTTTTTTCGTAGACGATAAAAGCGAATTCATTATGGTCGCCGTTAGTCAGATAGACTACCTTTATCCTGGCTTTGGCAGCGCGGGCCTTCTGGATAATCCCCGCGCAGCCGATAGTTTCGTCGTCGGGATGGGGCGCCAGGATGAGAATCCGGTCATGCCGATTAAAAGGCTCAAGCTGTCTGATAACGCTGCCGTCAGAAGCGTAAGCACTAACGCACAATACAAAGCTTAGGCATAAAAAATAAAATGAAAAAATAATTTTATTTCTCATAATTAAGCGTATTCTATCACACTAGGATTGCCGAATCAAGCATCCTTAGCCTTGACCTAATTATATTTAGTTATATAATAACCTTATGGAACTGGAACCGCTCGGCTTAAAAAACCATTACCTCAGGATAAAAAGAATCCTCATAGCAATACTGGCGCTTAACTGGGCAATTGCATTTGCTAAGATCATCTATGGATTATTCAGCAACTGCTCAAGCATCACTGCCGACGGTTTCCACTCTCTTTCCGATGGCGCCTCCAATATCATCGGATTAGTAGGCATCCGGCTTGCCGCTCAACCCACAGATTCAGACCACCCTTACGGCCACCGCAAATATGAAACTCTCTATTCCTTAGGGATAGCGTTTCTTCTTTTTATTGTAGCGTTTAACCTGGCAAAAGAAGGCATCAACCGCCTGCATGGCGCAAGTTTACCCCGCGTCGATATTTTTAGTTTTGCGGTTATGTTTTCTACCCTGGCGGTGAATATCGCGGTTGCCAGATATGAATACGCAAAAGGCAAAGCCCTGCAAAGCGATATACTGGTTTCTGATTCTCTGCACACCCGCGCCGATATTCTCACCAGCCTCTCGGTTATCGCAGCGCTAGTAGTGATAAAAATAGGGTATCCCCTAATTGACCCGATCATCACTATCTTGATTTCCTGCTTTATCGCCTACAGCGGAATCCGCATCACTAAAGAAGCTTCGCGCGTACTCTGCGATAGCACAATAATCACCGACCCAAACGAGATTGTCAGAATCGTATTGGCAGTCAGGGGGGTAAAGGCCTGCCATAAAATCAGGACGCGCGGCCGGCCGGACGATATTCATATCGACCTGCATGTCCAGGTCAATCCGGATATGCATGTCGATAAAGCGCATAAGATAAGTTATGAAATCGAAGAGGCGATTAAGAAAGGGATCCCGCAGGCTAACGACGTAATCGTGCATATCGAGCCTAAGGAAAAAATCGGCTAATCCAGATACCGGAGCGGATCCTGGGGAACATTCGACTTGCGCACTTCAAAATGTAAATGCGGCTTTATCGCGCGGTGATTGGCGTTACCGGTCTTACCTACCAAACCGATTAGCTGCCCCTGCCGTACAAAACTACCTTCTCTTACAGAAATCTTTAAAAGATGCCCGTAGATAGTTTTGATATCCCCGCGGTGGGCGATAATTACGTAGTTACCCATGCCGCGGCTGGAGCGGGCAGCAACTACTATTCCTGAACGGGCAGCTAAGACCGGCGTGCCGAGCCTGGCTAAAAGGTCAACTCCCTGATGTAGGCGGCTGCCGTTACGCGGGGCGCCGAATACGCCGTCTCCGCGGATATCCGTACGGATAAGCATATCCCACTTATAAGCTATGGGAGAAATAAAATACTGCTTATCCAGGAAATAAAGGCTTAGAGAGGCGAATATCAGGAAACTTACAAAGATAAGCGGGAATATTTTTTTCATCGGCTAGCCCTGCGAAGCAAGAATATAGCATAAACTAATAGAAGTATGCAAATAATAATTGCGATGTCTCCGCGGCGCTGGTATCCCGTAGGGCTTTTCTGCGGCAAAAATACTTCATTTAGGCCATAACCGGATATAAAAATATCTTTCCCGGAACTATCGCTTACCAAAGAAGAGATCTTTCCGTAGGGAGAAATAAAACCGGAGATTCCGGTATTCGCCGCACGCACGACAAAAGTGCGGTTTTCTACTGCCCGGAAAACCGAAGCTGCCAAATGCTGCCGGGCAGCGCTGCTTCTGCCGAACCAGGCATCATTGGTAATGTTCACCAGAAACTGAGCGCCCCTGCGGCTGAATTGGCGCGCCAGCTCGGGAAATAAGTCTTCAAAGCAAATCAAAACCGCGAATCGTCCTTCCCTCAGCGAAAATACGGTATACTCGCTACCGGCGGTAAAATCGGCAATCGGGACTATGCCTTCCAGAAAGGGGAATAGCCCTCTTAAAGGAATATACTCTCCGAACGGGACCAGATGAAGCTTGTCATATCGCAGGATAAACCTGCCCTGCGCGTCAATAAGGTCAGCGCTGTTATAATAATCGTCTCCTCTTTTATTTACCGCACCTAAAAGCAGGGGCTTTTTTATTTTTGCGGATAAATCAATTGCCTCAGCATAATAACGCTCATCCTCGCCATATACAGAAGGCAGTGCCGCTTCAGGCCAGATTACCAGGTCAGGGTTATGCTTCAGGGAAACCATAGTCAAAGAAATCTGCCTGTCCATAATAAAGCCTTCCAAACCGGGTTGCCACTTGAGCGCCTGCGCTATGTTGGGTTGGATTACGGCGATTCTGACCGACGGGCCGTTTAACATTTTTTGCCAGTGATTAATCTTGTAATGCCCGTAAGACAAAACAATCAGCAAAAATGCCAGCGGCACAAGCAGCCTTTTGTTAAACTTACGGCGCACTAAATTATAGGCTACGATATTGCCGGTCATCACGATAAAAGAAATTCCCCAGACTCCGTTGATATCAGCGGCCTGGATCAGCTCGAGGTTGGTATATTGAGAGTAGGCCAACAGCGCCCAGGGAAAGCCGGTGAATAAGTGGCTGCGGATATATTCCAAGAGGACCCATGCCGAGGAAACAAACATGAAGATGTAGGGAAGCTGCCGGCGCGCCAATATGGAAAAGATCGCCGCGAATATGGCTAAAAAAAACGCTAAGTAGATTACTAATATTACTAATCCCGGCAGGGTAACGTTGATTAACCAGTAAATTGTCCCTGCCCAGAAGACGATCCCTGTAATATATCCCAACAAAAATGCTTTGCCTGCGCTTTTATTATGAGCAGCGAAAAAGAGCGGAACAAACGCCACCCAGGCCAAAGGCCAGAAGTCCGCTTGGGGGAAAGCAAGGGTTAAAAGTATCCCGGAGAGGATAGCATAGATAAAATCCCGTCCGGTCAGTTTTGAATTATGAGCTGTCAGCTCTCTTATCTTCCGCAACATCTCTTATATTTTTTACCGGAACCGCACGGACAGGGGTCATTACGTCCAACCTTGGGACCGCTGGTCTGGGGGGTTTGTTTTACTTCGGGCACCTGCGAAGGCTCTTCCTGCCTTAAGATATCGGGTGTGTTGGCTTGCGGATGCAGAAGCTGCTGAGAAACAGAACTGAATACGCCTTTGAATCTTTCAGGGCGGGCGGGCTGCAGTTTAAATACCATCTCTACTGCTTCTGCTTCAATGCCGGAGATCATCTGGCTGAACATCTGATATGCTTCGCGTTTGTATTCGACCAGCGGGTCGCGTTGGCCGTAGGCGCGCAAACCAATACCCTCACGCAGATTATCCATCGCGTAAAGATGATCCTTCCATTTACTATCTATCTCCTGCAGGAAAACCATGCGCTCCATATGCCGCATTAAGTCGCTGCCGAGCTGCTCTTCTTTATGCCGGTAGAACTCTTCGGCCTTTGCGCCGATAAGCTGCCATAATTCTTCTTTATTCTTCATCCCGGATAAGCTGCCCCCTAAATCCACTCCGAAGATCAGCTTGACCTGTTGAACTAAACCGGCAAAGTTCCATTCTTCTGCCGGGAGGTTATCCTGCGCATATTCGCTGACTAAACTTTCTGCCAAATTCCTCGCCGCGGCTAAAATATCCTCTTTTAATGACTCTCCCGCAAGTATCTGGCGGCGCCGAGCATAAATCACTTCGCGCTGCTTATTCATCACGTTGTCATATTCTAAGAGTTGTTTCCTGATCTCAAAATTATGCTGCTCTACGCGCCTCTGGGCGATCTCTATGGATTTAGAAACCCAGGGGTGTTCGATTACCTGCCCCTCTTCCAACCCCAGCCGATCCATCACCCCCACAAGTTTATCCGAACCGAACAAACGCATCAGGTCATCTTCCAGCGCCACGTAAAACCTTGAGGATCCCGGGTCGCCCTGCCTGCCGCAGCGGCCGCGCAGCTGATTATCTATCCTGCGCGCCTCATGCCTCTCAGTACCTAAGACATGCAACCCGCCCAGAGAAACGACTTTATCGTGCTCGGCCTGCGTCTGAGCCTTAAACCCGTCGAATATCTTTTTATATTTCTCTTCGTATCCGGGATCATCATCTTTGATCTCCGCCTTTGCTACGCTGCGCGCCGTAAATTCAGGATTACCGCCTAAAAGTATGTCCGTTCCCCTGCCTGCCATGTTGGTAGCGATAGTCACGGCCTTAAACCTCCCTGCCTGGGCGACAATCTGCGCTTCCATCTCGTGATACTTGGCATTAAGCACCTGGTGAGGTATACCGCGCCTCTTCAAAAGCTCGGAGAGGTGTTCCGACCTGTCAATAGATATCGTGCCGACAAGCACGGGCCTGCCGGCATTATGCATTTCAGCGATCTCTTCGACTACGGCAGTAAACTTTTCTTTTTCCGTCTTATAGATGCAGTCGGAGAAGTTGGTGCGCACAAGCGGCTGGTTGGTGGGAATCGCTACTACGTCAAGCTGATAAATCCCCTTGAATTCGTTTGCTTCGGTGAAAGCGGTTCCGGTCATCCCGGCAAGCTTCTCGTACATCCTGAAGTAATTCTGGAAGGTAACCGTTGCCAGGGTCTGATTTTCCCGCTCTATCTTTAACCCTTCTTTTGCTTCTACTGCCTGATGCAAACCGTCTGACCAGCGCCTGCCCGGCATCATCCTTCCGGTGAATTCGTCCACAATTACAACCTGCCCGTCTTTGGTTACGTAATCAACATCTTTCTTATAGAGATGATGCGCGCGCAGTGCCTGGATAATATGGTGCCGCCAATCCATGGTTTCAATATCATGGAGGCTGGCTACGCCTAGTATTGAGCAGGCCTTGGTTTCCCCTTCTTCGGTAAGATGGGCAGTATGCGCCTTTTCATCAACGAGGGCATCAAATCCTTTTGAGAGGTCTTCGCCTTTATATTTTGCCTCAATCTGTTCTTTCTCGAGAATTTTTCTTACGCTTAGCCGGGAAATGATTTTATCCACGGTATAATATTTATCTGTGGATTCTTCGGCAGGGCCTGAGATGATTAAAGGCGTACGCGCCTCGTCGATAAGAATCGAATCTACTTCGTCGACGATAGCGTAAGAAAACGGCCGCTGCGCTAAGTCCCGGACATCGTATTTCATATTGTCGCGCAGGTAATCAAACCCAAACTCGTTATTAGTGCCGTAGGTAATATCGCAGTTATAAGCTATCCTCCTCTCTTCGTCGGACATCTCATGCTGGATTACCCCGACAGTAAGGCCAAGCATCTCGTAGGCCGGCCCCATCCATTCTCTATCCCTGCGCGCCAGGTAATCGTTAACGGTAACTATATGCACCCCCCTGCCGGAAAGCGCGTTAAGGTATGCCGGAAGGGTAGCGACTAAAGTCTTGCCTTCACCGGTAGCCATTTCGGCGATTCTACCCTCATGCAAGACTATGCCGCCGGCAATCTGTACATCAAAATGCCTCATGCCAATCGAGCGCTTCGCCGCCTCTCTGACTACGGCAAAGGCCTCCGGTAAGATATCCTCAAAAATTTTATTTGTAGCGCCTTTCAACTTATCTTTTATCCTGTCCTTCTCCTCCTGGATCGCAGCTGCTTCCAGGGCGGCCCTTAAATCCTCTATCTGCCCGCTATACTCCTGGGACTTACGCTGTACAAACTGCCTGAATTCATCGGCCTTGCCCCTGAGCTGCGCGTCGGAGAGCATACTGATCTTAGGTTCGAGAGCGTTCACTTTATCTACGATAGCGGCAAGCTCAACCATCTTATTTGCCGACGGATTAGGCAGGTCTGCGTGCAACGACATCTTGACCGAAGGATATTTCTTGTTTATGGCATTCTGTTTTTGCAGCAGAAGTTGTTTTTTTATAAATCCGAACATGTTTTTCCTATCAGCTGTTAGCTTTCAATTTCAAATACGCCTCTATAAACTCATCGAGTCCGCCGTCCATCACCTTTCCCACATCCCCTGTTTCCTGAGCCGTACGGTGGTCTTTGACCATATTATACGGATGCATCACATAAGAACGGATCTGGCTGCCCCATTCTATCTTCTTCTTATCTGAACCGTAATGTTTAAGCAGTTCCTGCTCTTTTTTTTCTCTTTCCAGCTCATAAAGGCGCGCTTTAAGGATTTTAAGCGCGGTCTGCTTATTCTGATGCTGCGAGCGCTCGTTCTGGCACTGGGCAACCAGGCCGCTGGGTATATGCGTAATCCTTACCGCCGAATCCGTAGTATTAACGCTCTGTCCGCCGGCCCCTTTTGAACGGTAGACATCTATGCGCAGGTCTTTCTCCTCGATCTTGATACCGTCGTCTTCCTCTATTTCGGGTATTACGTCAACTGAAGCAAAAGAGGTATGGCGGCGCTTATTGGCATCAAAGGGAGAAATGCGCACCAGGCGGTGCACTCCCCGCTCTGCCTTAAGATATCCGTATGCAAAATGGCCTTCGATCAGCAGGGTGACATTCTTAATCCCCGCTTCTTCGCCCTCCAGGATATCCAGAGTTTTTACGCTCCAATTACGCTTTTCGCAGAAGCGGGAATACATTCTCAAAAGCATCGCTGCCCAATCGCAGGACTCAGTGCCTCCGGCGCCGGAATTAATGCTTAAGATAGCGCTGTTTTTATCAAATTCGCCGGAAAGTAAGGCATTGAATTCCAGTTTTTCAATGCGTTGCGAAAGTTCCCCTAAGCCGCCTGCCACTTCCTGCGTTAAAGCTGTTTCGCCTTCGCTGAGTATGCCTGATAATTCCGCAAGCTCCCGGGATTTATCCCAGGCTGCCTGCCACGGCTCGACCCTGCTCTTTAAAAATTTAAGCTTTTTAACGACTTGCGCGGAATATTCCTGATTATCCCAAAAACGCGGATTAGACATCTGAGCGGTGAGCGCTTCAATTTCTTTTAGGGTTTTATCGACGTCAAAGATAACCTCTTAGTTGCTCAAGCCGCGCCTGGATCGACGAGAGTTCCGACTTAATATTATCCAGCATTATTCCTCCTCAAAAGACGATTATGATTTTCTTATGCCCTTGAGAGAAAGCATAAATTCATCGCGGTTATCCGCGAAATTAGCTGCCTCTTCCTCTGAAATCATGCTTTCCTTTGCCAACTTGATCAATGACTGGTTAAAAGATTGCATCCCGAAAACCGCGCCGTCCTCTATATAACGCGGGATCTCCCAGGTTTTTCCCTCTCGGATCAGGCGGCTGATCGTCGGGCTTAAAAGCATAGATTCATAAGCGGGAATCCTGCCGTGCTTATCCTTCATGGGAACCAGCCTCAGCGAAATCACGCCTTTAAGCAGAAAAGAAAGCTGCAGCCTCACCTGTTCATGCTGGTAGGGAGGAAAAAAATTAATTATCCTCTCTACGGTCTGCGCGGCGTTTATCGTATGCAGGGTGCTTAAGACCAGGACGCCCGTCTCTGCCGCAGTCAGCGCCGCCTGCATAGTTTCTAAATCCCTGATATTGCCGATATATATTACATCCGGGCTCTGCAAGGTGAATGAACGCAGCGCTACCTGATAAGAACTGACATCCAGACCCAGCTCCCTTTGGTTGATTAGCGAATTTTTATCCTTGAACGTTACTTCAATCGGCTCTTCGGCGGTGAGGATGTGCTTCTGGCAGTTTTCATTGATGTAATCGATCATGCTGGCAATGGTGGTGGATTTGCCGCTCCCGGCGCTTCCTGTCAGTAATACCAGGCCTCTGGTTTCCAGTGAAAGTTTCTTTAAAGTATCCGCCGGCAGATTCAGTTCTTCAAACTTTTTTGCCTTGGGGATTACGTTTCTGATCACTATAGAAGGAGAATTCCTCTGCATGAAGATGCTTACGCGGAAACGGCGGTCAAAATCCTCCAGATAAAGCGCAAAGTCTATATCGAACCTACTTTCAAATACCTCCTTCTGCCGCGTGGGGGTCAATTCCTCTACCGTTCTTAAAACGTCATCGGTGCTAAGGTTATCCTGCGATAAAGGCACTACCTTGCCGTCGATCCTCAGCCGCGGTACTCCTCCGGCCCGGTAAAAAAGGTCGGAAGCGTCCCTTTTGACCATTTCCTCGAGCATCTTTTTTATACTCATCGCGCCACCTCCGCTGATTTTACTTTTTCTTAATTATACCACAAGCGCTGCTTTCCAGGCATGATTTTATCTGTTTCTCAATATCCAGGAGCATTTTTTTAACCTTGACCCCCCGGTTATAACCTCCGATTTTTCCGCCAGAGGCAACAACCCTATGGCAGGGGATTAATAAAGGATAGGGGTTCTTTTTCATGATCTGCCCGACTGCGCGGCTTGCGCCAGGGCTACCGGCCCTCTTTGCAACCCATTTATAGGTGCGCGTCTGGCCCAGCGGTATTTTTAGCACTACCTTATAGACTTTTACGGCGAAAGAAGTCATGTTTAGTAACTAGTAAATTAGTAACTCGTAACTAGTAATTTTTAGAAATTTGTTAGGTTTTAAAAGGACTATCCTGATTACGAGTTACTAGTTACGAGCTTACGAGTTACGTCCCTCATTTTTAAATATTGCTTTTTTGCGTAGCAGATGATGATAATTAATCGCAAACCGATGCGCCTCATCGCGGACCCTGCGGATTAAATTTAAAGCCTGCGGATACTTTTGAAGATTCAGCGGCGCGCGCCGGCCCGTGGTATAAATATTCTCTCTTTCTTTGGCGATACTGGCAATCTCCAAATCAATCCCCAGCGTACTGATCTGGCCTGAGGCGGCAGCAAGGTGTGCTTTCCCCCCGTCGATTAATACCAGGTCGGGAAAGGGCAGCCCCTCTTCTATGACCCTGCGATAACGCCTGCGCACTACCTCGCGAAGCATCGCGTAATCATCAATGCCCTCAACACCCTTAATTCTAAAGCGGCGGTAATTATTTTTATCCGGCTTGCCCCTATAAAAGGCGACCATTGAACCGCAGGCTTCCTTGCCGCTGATGTTGGAGATATCAAATGCCTCGATCCTTTCAGGCAGCTTCTTTAATTGCAGCGCTCTTTTAAGGATGTTTAATTCTTCCCTGCTGTCAAAAGCCTCTTCCCCTCTAAACATCGCCAGCGCTTCTATGCGGTCGCGTAAAGAAGCAGCGTCTTCATACCTCTTTTCCTGCGCAGCCGAATGCATCTGCCGGCGTAACTGGTCAGATAACTCTTCGTACTTGGATTCCAAAAACATCCTGATCTGTTTAATGATGCTTTTGTATTGCCCGGGAGAAATTTTTCCGGCGCAGGGCGCAGGGCACAACTTCAGGCGGTAATACAGGCAGGGCTGCTTCGGCAAAGCCTTACAAGAACGGAAACCGAAAACCTTACGGATCATCTTTATCGCCTGCCGCAAGAGCCGCGGGTCGGTATAAGGGCCGAAATAAACGCTCCGATCGTGCGCCGGCCTGTTTTTATTCCTTACCACGGAAAGGAGAGGAAATTTTTCATCTGAAATCCTGATCAGGGGGAATGATTTATCGTCTTTGAAGCTGACGTTGTAATGCGGCAGATGCTCCTTGATCAGGGAAGCTTCCAAAAGCTCGGCCCGGCTCTCTGAAGAAGTAAGCCGGTATTCTAAATCTTCTATCTTGGCTACTAAGAGCTGGGTTTTAGCGTCCAGCAGGCGGCCAAAATATGAACGCACCCTTTTCCTTAAGGATTTGGCCTTGCCGACATAAATAATTTTTCCGCTTGCGTCCTTAAACAGGTATACCCCGCAGGCATCGGGAAGCGAGTTGATTTTTTCTTTTAGCGCCTTGTTGCGATTATCCACCTGCACAACTCCTTTAACTCTCCCACCCTTAAAATAAAACAGAAAAATAAATACGAGGCTGCCCCGCTTAGTAATAACACCGCTAAACCGAGGGCTTTATTTATGACGCTGCCGGTCAGGGCAAGCCTTAAAGACAGAGCGTAACAGACAAGGGCCATCGCCGCACTCGCCAAGAAGATCCGCAGGAAAGAAACAATGATTTCTCCGCTGTTAATGGGGCTCAAGCGCTTTTTTAAATCCGCAAAGAGAATCAGAAAACCGATAATACCCGATACTGAAGTCGCCAAAGCAAGCCCGGCAATCTTTAAGGGAAACATCAGGCAAGCGTTTAAAGCGATATTGATAATCAGGGTAATAAAAGCGACCCTGGCAGGGGTAACCGTATCTTTAAGCGCGAAAAATACCGTTTGAATCACTTTCTTGGCGCCGAAGGCAAAAAGGCCTATACTGTAAAAGAATAAGGCATTGGAAGTGACTTTTGCGGAGGCCGCATCAAACTCGCCTCCCTGAAAAAGCACCGAAATAATCGGTTTTGCCAATGCCATAAAACCAAAGGAAGCCGGCAGCATCATAAAAAAAGTCGCGCGCAGCCCGAAAGAAAACGTATGCTTTAAATCTTTCCTTTCGTCCTGCGCTGCCTGCGCCGAGAGGCTGGGCAGCATCGCCTGAGAAAGGGCATTACTGAATATCCCGATGGGAAACTGTATCAGCCGATAAGAGAAATATAAGACCGCCACACCGCCCTCTCCGACTATAAAAGCCAAAGAACCGAATATAGAATCTACGAAATTGTTCAGCTGGTAGATCGTGCTGCTGAAAACACGCGGCAGCATTAATCTGCCGATGGCAAAAGCCGCCGGATGACGGAAAGATTTAAAAAGTTTGATGCGCATCCCTTTGCTGTATAAAACCGGGATCTGCACCGCAAGCTGCAGGAATCCGCCGACTAAAACACCCAAGGCAAGGCCGGTTATCCCCTGCGAATAAATATTGGCGAAGATAATTATCGAGATGTTCAGCAGGCAGGGAGCAAACGCCGGGACACTGAAATGTTTAAGCGAATTCAGTATCCCCATTGAATAGGCGGCCAAACCGATAAGCATGATATAGGGAAAGATTATCCTGGTCAGCCTTACCGTGGCTTGTAATTTTTCCGCATCGGCGATGAAACCGGGAGCGATCAAGCGCACAATCAGGGGAGAAAACAACATTCCTGCCAAAGTCAATAAAGAAAGTACAATCAGCAGAAGGTTCAGCACGACATTGGCCAGATGCCAGAATTCTTCTTTTGAATGTTTCACTGCGTAGTCGCTGAAGACCGGAACAAAAGCGGCGTTGGTAGCGCCCTCGCCTAAGAAGTCGCGCAGGAGGTTGGGGATCTTAAAAGCGATGACAAAGGCCTGGGCATATATGCGGATTCCGAAAAGCCGGGCAATGACGATATCCCGGGCAAAACCCAGTAAGCGGCTGGCGAAAGTGGCTATGCCGATTACGCCGGCAGATTTGGCTATACTTCGATTGGAATATTTTTCCATATTTGTTTGTTGACCCCGTTACAAATTATGCTATGATAAGAATCGTATTTGTAACGGGGTTGACATTGCAAATTAATTATGTTATAAACGAAACGGATAAAAAAACAAGGAGAAGATATGCCTAGACGAAAGACTTCGCTAAAACAGCAGCGCAAAGATAAGAAAAAACGCCTGCGCAACCTTAAGGTCAAAAAAGAACTTAAAAAGACTTTAAAGAAGTTCCAGGCGCTGATTTCGGAAAAAAAGCTCGATGAAGCCAAGGCTTTCCTGAATAAAGTATTTTCTCAACTGGATAAAGCCGCCAAAAAGAAAGTTATCCATCCCAGCTTAGCAAGCCGCAGAAAATCCCGCTTAAGCAAAAAGCTTAAATCGGCCTGATCAAACCCTGCAGAGGCTGACAACAAGCTTTTCCAGCGCAAAGGGGGCTTTTAGTTTTCCGGTTTTTATTTCTCTATCGCAATCAAGGAGCAGGCGCAGCCTTTTCCTCTTCTCTTGCGGGCGCAAGGCATCTTTTTCGACACCGTACCTTAACCCCCCGAGTATCATTGTCGGTTCCTCTCCGTCGCTCAATAATCTGTTCAGGAGCCTAAGCGCGGAAGCGCCCTTTTTCATATTAATTGAGCGGCTCAACGTAAAGGATGTCGCCTTAATCTCCTCTTTAAAATAAAAAACGACCGAGTACCTCTTAAGCGAATTTAAAAATAAGTCCTTTAAGTCGTGCCTGTAAAAATCAAGGAAAAGGACAACCGGGGCAGACGGCTTCTTTGCGAAAGCAAGGATAAAATCTTTGGCCTCTTCTTTTAAGTGCTGCGCGTCTTTGATTACGATAAGGCGTTTTTTTGCTCCAACCGGGAGGGCGAGGAACCTTTCCTGTATTTTATGCAGGTCGAGTTCCTTGGCATAGAGGATATCAAGGTTGAAATGCTCAACCGCAGGATTCAAATACTCCTGCCTGAGCTTCTTTAATTTTACCTCTTTTGATAGGCTGTCCTGCCCGAGGAAAAGGTAGACGGCGGGTTCTTTTGCTGTTACCATTCTTCTACTGCCCGTTCCACGATCCTGCGCGCTAAATCGGAAATCGAGTCGTTAATCGCCTGGGCTTCGCTTTTTGTCTGATTGCCGGTAGTAAAGTAACTGGTTTCTCCGGTAAATCCGTCTTCTTTCCAGAGCTGGCGGTTTTCCAGGTTATCCCAGAGTCCGATATTGACCACCATATCAACGCGGTATTCGGTGACATTATCGTTATCATCGTATCTTAACGGCTCCTTACGGAACTCGATTAATTCCCCCTTAAGGGTAAGGTCGGCACTGCCGGTTTTTACCGGCTTTAAATTGCCGTCAAAGAGGAATTTATTTACCACCTCTTTAGTGATGTCTGTCTCCAGCAGGGGACGATAAAGCCGGTATTTGCTTCCCACGTTCGCATCGCTGGTAATGTCTATTTTGTTGATAAAAGGATCGATATAGATAGTCCGGTATTTATTAGCGATTGCCGAACGGGTAGTATAACCGCAGCCTGCCGCAAGCAGCATAAACCCCAAACCGATAACCGATAACCGATAACCTAAAGTTTTCTTCATTTCTTCACCTTCTCCTGCTTCTCTTCAAGCGCCTTAAGCCGCTGCGCCGCCTTGCCGGCCCACTGGCTATCCGCGTAATTGGCAACCACATCCCGGTAATAAATCACTGCCGCATCATATGCCTTCTGCTTTTCGTAGAAGACGGCGATGTCAAAATTCGCCTCGGCTTCTTTCTCCTGCAGCCTTTCGATATTCTTCTCGGCTTCTTGCGAGAGCACGGCATCAGGATGCTCCCTGACAAACTCTTCAAACTTCTCCTTTGCCTCCATGGTCGCCCACTGGTCATAGGCCGGGCTGCGGGAAACTGCGGCACGGCAGGCGGCGATCTGGAACTTGGCCGCGTCCGCCCATTCGCTGGTGGGATAATTGACGATCACCTTATTAAAAGCATCCTCTGCCTCATAATATCTCATCAGCCCCTTAAGTACTAACCCCAGTTTATACTGGGCTACCGGAGCCAGCGGGCCATAAGTAGAATTTTCTACCACTTTAGTAAAAATCTCGATAGCGGGGTTTTCTACCGGGAGCGCAAATCCCATCACTTCCCGCTTTTCTCCGGCCATGAAACGCTCGCCGATCTTATATTCACGTTCTATAATCTCCTGGATCCTTTCTGAAAAAGGGTATTTATCGATAACCTTCTGATAAGCCAGGTACGCCTCATATATCTTGCCCTGGCCCTCTTCCAATCTCCCCAGGTAATACTGGCCTTCCGCAGCTTCCGCTGACTTTGGATACGCCTTCAGGAGCTTCTTGAATTCCCTCTTGGCATCTTCGTATTTCTTCAGGTCATACAAGCTCTTGGCAAAGGCAAATTGCTCGCCGGGGGTATCCTTAGGCATCGCCTTGGGATTAATGAATTTCTTGGTCTTAGGGGTCCAGATCCAGTAGGGATAAGCCGGTGGAGTAGCCCAGAATAACAAACCCAGCGCCAGCATGATTAGTATTACCCGTTTCATAATAGATTAAATTAACATACCGGCGGGGCTTTGTCAATACATTCACGCCTCTGCTGCGGCCGGGGAGGCTACCTTAACTAAAAAACCTGCGCTCTGCGTAGGCGCGAATTTCAGGCAGGTTCAGGACGGAAATAAGCACGGCATAATAAAGCAGGATATAAGCGAAAGGGATTTCGGGTAATTTAAAGTATGCCCCGGGCAGGCCGATTAAAAGGCTATGAATCTTAAATAATATTAAAATCAGTATCTCGTTACTTACCGCAAATATTGCAGCCAGGGGAGGAATTAATAGGCCAATCAGCACGAAACTGAAGCCAGAAGCCGTGATCACGGCTGAAAAAGGGACAACGATCATATTTGCCAACACAGTAATGGTTGTAAAGGTCTTAAAATAATAGGCAATTAAGGGCATCAGGCCGATCCAGGCTGCGCTGGAAGCAGAAAAGGTTATGATTAAAAAACGAACCAGCGGTATTTTATCGGCCTTATCCGGAAAGATAGACTTTATTTTAGGAGAAAGCCATATAATCGAGATTACGCTTAAAAATGAAAGCTGAAAGCTAATCTCAAAAAGCTGCTGAGGGTTGACCAAAAGGATCAGCAGCGTAGTAAACGAAAGGGAATTATAAATATTAACCTCTCTTTCAGAAAGACAGGCGCAAAGAAAAATTACCGCCATAACGGTTGCGCGTACTACCGGCGTATTTGAGCCGGTTAGAATGCAGTAAACAACTAAGAGAAATATCGCAAAGATATACCGCGCCTTCCTGGGAATCCTTATTATCTTCATGATTAATAAGATTATAAAAGCGACGATACCCACATTAAAGCCGGAAATCGCGATTATGTGCCTTGGAACAGACTACAGTCTGCATGTTTTTATAAGCTAACGGGTTACAATAAAATTTCAAGTCAATTTTTGAATAGGGTCTTGCCGGTATACGAAAAAATAGAAACTTATGCCAACATATCTCTCATTCTCAAAAAACCGACAATTGCTTCTCTTGTTAATTCGCTTATGCTTCTGCCGCTTTCTTCTGCTAACTTCCTTAACCTTTTATCTTGCTCTATTGTTATGGTTCGCGCAATCCTTTTTAAACCAAGAATTTGTTTTTTCTTTAATGGCTCATACGGTAACTTTTCAATTTCCCACAGTAACAAATAATATTCTATGGATTCCTGAATAACTTTTGATTCTAATCTATGAGTTTTTTGGGAATATTTCTTAAGGGCGATTATTGCTTCTTCAGGTAGGCCTATATTTACAGTGACATAATTTGCATTTTCAGGATATTTCTTAGGTGGGAGTTTTTTAAAAGGGAAGCGGGTTTGGATTCTAATCCTTATACCTTTTTCTTCAAGGCTAACTGATATGGTGGGTTTTTTTAAAACTATTTCCCATGATTTGGCCTCCTCTTTTTAATTCAACTTATACCAAATTTATAGACTTGTCATTATTCTTAAATACCCCCTTTCTGGAAAAAGCAAAAAAGGCTCTCTCGTTTAAGAGAATTTAATAGGTTAGAAAAGGCAAGTGGGTGATTATGTATCGGAAAGCATGACTTTTTTAACAAGCTCTACATTCTTTTTTAAAAAATTATCAATAGCATCT
The DNA here is from genome assembly GCA_964399915.1 of uncultured Planctomycetales bacterium. Classification (GTDB taxonomy): domain Bacteria; phylum Omnitrophota; class Gorgyraeia; order Gygaellales; family Profunditerraquicolaceae; genus CAYNRN01. The sequence continues at coordinate 1,507 of CAYNRN010000003.1, read as the reverse complement.
TTTACATTGCCTGAGTATCTGAATACTTGAATGCTAGATTGTGCGAATCTTTTCTGCGCCGCTGCGCCAACATCACCGGCTATTAAATGGGTTATTCTATATTTCAATACCTCATCGGCCACTTTATATTCTTTGCCGTTATGCTGAACATAATTCGGAACAATCCTGCTCCTGATAATTTTATCTTTATCGACATCTAAAATAAAAAAATGGCTGCTCTCTCGAAAATGCTTGCAAACATTACTATATAATCCATTCTCGTCCTCTAAGCTTATGCCTACTTTCATATTTGCTACTCCCTTTTTTATTATAGTACCATAATAAGTTAGCTTTCTTGGTACCCCTTTACTTATTTATTTCCCAGCTCACCTTATTCGCAAGGAAACTGTGTGGAGCAACGCGCAACAGCCTTTTCCAATATTTTAAAGCCTTCTTATGCTTTTTTAATTTTGAATATGCCAATCCTATTTCATAGAGTAAAATAATGGATTGCGGGCTCATCGATAAACCTTCCTCGTATATCCGAATCGCCTTCTGGTAATCTGCCTTCTGGAAATAAAGCTTACCTAAATAATATTTTGTGTCTTCCTTGTCGGTAATCGGATCCATCGTCGTTACAAGATGATTAATGAGAAGCTTCTTCACCCGTTACTTCATTAAACATTAGGTTTAACCTTATCAATTTCTTTACCTACTTCAATATCAATCGATTTCGATTTTTTGAAAGCCAGAATTTGTGAGGGATAAACGCTTCTGTGGCCTGTCATAAAAAAACTGATCACGCACACCAAAGCCGCATAGGGCCCTATCTGAGGCCCAAATAGTTCAATTGCCATGATACTTGCGGCAATAGGCGTATTGGCCGCGCCTGCCAAAAGTCCCACAAACCCTAAAGCGGAAAAAAGCATAACATCCAGACGCAACACTTGAGCGAATATGTTGCCGGCACTTGAGCCAACAAAAAATATGGGAGTAACGATCCCACCGCTTCCGCCGAAATTAAGCGTCGTGCTGGTAGTAAATGATTTGAGGATAAACGCATACCAAGGAAGCGGTTGCCCATTTAAAGACGATTCTATGGTATTTAACCCAAGCCCTAAATAATCAACGGAGAATAACATAGCAATTATAATTAAAACTGCGCCTCCTAAGATACCTTTAAGCGGCTTCCAGATCTTTATCTTTGCGGAAACTTTTTTCCCGATATACAACATTTCAATTAAAAAGAATGAACACAAACCGAAGAATATTCCGGCAAGGAAAATTTGATAGAATAATACGGCTGAGAAATTAAGTGGCGTTGTAAGTGTATGATAAAAATAATGGATGCCGAGCGCGGAGGAAACATTATAACTGATAACCCCGGCTATAAAAGATGGCAATATAACGTCGTAAAGAATACTTCCGACAAAAAGAACCTCAACCCCGAAAAGAGCACCTGCAATAGGCGTGCCGAATACGGAGGCAAACCCGGCGCTGATTCCGCAGATAACCAATTTCTTGCGGT
>CAYNRN010000002.1:87324-87404 GCA_964399915.1 uncultured Planctomycetales bacterium | reverse complement strand
AGTAGTCGGCTCATACCCGATTTGTCACTGGTTTAAATCCAGTCGCCGCCACCAGATTGGTTTTCCCGCTAAAAAGCAGC
>CAYNRN010000002.1:57845-87224 GCA_964399915.1 uncultured Planctomycetales bacterium | reverse complement strand
GGGATTTCGCTATATTGATTCATTGTGGTGCTCAAAAATCCAGTCGCCGCCACCAGATTGGTTTTCCCGCTAAAAAGCAGCGGGATTTCGCTATATTGATTCATTGTGGTGCTCAAAAATCCAGTCGCCGCCACCATAATTTTATGATACGCACTATCCAGATAATCTGTAAGCCGTGCCATAAATGCGAATTGATGAAGCAGCGCATTAAGTTTCTTATCCAGTGCCTGGAGTTTAAACATCATATCAAGATAAAGTACGCTCTCGAGCATATCAAAGACATAAGAAAAGCGGAAGATTATGGTTTGAATATCACTCAATTGCCGCTTACCTTGATCAACGGTGAAGTCGCTTTTGCCGGCCATGTCAAAGGCGATCATATCGTGCGCATGAAGCTGGAAGAATTTATGCGCCGGGATTGATACTGCCTTTTTCCCAATAACCATGCTTTCCCAAGTAGAAAGAGCCATAAAAGAATTTAGTCTTCTGCCTAAGAATAAGGTAATTCTGGCAGGAGTTTCCGGCGGGCCGGATTCCTTGGCGCTTTTGTTTGTTTTATATTCTTTGCGTAAAAAGCTGGGGTTAAAGCTTTGCATCGCTCATCTGGACCATATGCTGCGCACAGATTCCGCAAAAGACGCAAAATTCGTCGAACAGGTAGCGCGAAAATTAAAACTACCCTTCATCTGCGGCAGTGTCAATCTAAGAAAGATTGCCAAAAAAGGCTCTCTCGAGGAAAAGGCCAGGAAGGCAAGATTGGAATTCTTGTTTAAGGCGGCAAAAAAATTCAAAACTAAAACAATCGCCCTTGGCCATAACCTCGATGATCAGGCAGAAACCGTGCTGATGCGCATCTTAAGAGGGACGGGGCTGTACGGCTTAAGCGCAATTCTGCCTAAGAGGAATATCCGCGGATTTGAACTCATCCGCCCGCTGATTAAAGTCCGGCGCAAAGAGATAGAGGCTTATCTGAAAAGAAAAAAAATTGCCCCTCTCAGGGACCCGTCCAATAAAGAAGATATTTATTTCAGGAACAGGATCAGGAATAAATTAATACCTTTTTTAGAAAGAGAATATAGCGCTAATATCCGTGAACTGCTGAGCAATTTGGCAGAGAGCGCCGGCCAGGATTACGACTATTTGACACATGCGGCGGATAAACTGCGTAGATTTTCAACCGACAGGATTAAGCTGGATGCCTTTAGAAGATTACACCCTGCCCTTCAGAGGCTCATCCTGCGCAAGGCAATCGCGCGTCTAAAAGGCGATACCCGCAGGATCACCTTCCGGCACATTAAAGAGATAGAAGATCTGATTGCTTACCGCCCGGTCAATTCCGTAGTCGACCTTCCTAAGGGGGTATCTGTGACAAAGAGGGCAAAAATCCTTTCTTTTCATCATTCCCTAAGGCCCTAATAAAGGCTTGATTTAGAATATAATTGTATATATAATAAAAGTTTAAAGAAGGAGTTCCTATGGCTAATCACAGGCAACTTAAGTCCAAGAAGAACAAGGTGTTGAAGAGTTTTCCCTTCGGTTGGATATTTGCGATAATTATCGTTTACCTGATCTTAAGTTCGGTGAATATTTCCATGACCGGGGTCCCTAAAGAGATATCTTACAGTGAGTTTTATACAGTATTAAAAAATTCTCCGCAGACGATTAAGACTTTGGCTCAGAGCGGCACTATCCTTCAGGGCGAATTTTCCGATGGAAACAAGTTTTACCTTAACATTCTGGATAACGATCCTGAATTACTAAACCTAATACGCCAGAACCTAAAGAGTTTTACAGTCAAGCCGCCGCGTACGATCTGGGCAAACCTTTTTTACTCGCTGGGGCCGGTAGTCCTGCTGATCTTCTTCTGGTGGATGATGGCAGCCAGAGGAGAGCAATTGGGCAACAGGATTATGGGTTTTGGCAAGGTAAAGCCTAAAATTCATAGTGAAACCGACGGAGACCGCGCAACGTTTAATGATGTTGCGGGGGTTGAGGAGGCAAAGGAAGAGCTTAAGGAAGTTATAGAATTTTTAAAGGATCCGAAAAAATTCCAGAGGCTGGGCGGTAAGATTCCCAAAGGCGTCCTTTTGGTAGGGCCGCCGGGATGCGGGAAGACCTTGATTGCCAGGGCTGTTGCAGGCGAAGCAGGGGTGCCGTTTTTCTCTATCAGCGGTTCGGATTTTGTGGAGATGTTCGTAGGCGTCGGCGCCTCGCGCGTGCGCGACCTCTTCGAACAGGGGAGGCGCGCTGCCAAGAGTTCCGGCAAGGGCGCGATAATTTTTATTGATGAAATAGATGCCGTCGGGCGCCTGCGTTTTTCCGGTATCGGCGGAGGCCACGACGAAAGGGAGCAGACCTTAAATGCCCTTTTAGTTGAGATGGACGGTTTTGACGTTGCGCAGGGGCTGATTTTAATCGCGGCCACTAACCGCCCGGATACGCTTGACCCGGCGATCCTGCGTCCCGGAAGGTTTGACCGCCAGATTATCATTAATTTCCCTGATATAAAGGGCAGGGAGGATATACTCAAAGTCCATACGCGCAAACTCAAGCTTGCCGGCAATGTGGATTTGGTCTCTCTGGCTTCACAGACCCCCGGATTCTCTGGGGCGGATATTGCTAATCTCTGTAACGAGGCGGCATTGCTTGCGGCAAGGCATAATAAAGAATCAATAGAGATGATTGATTTTGAAAAGTCGATAGAGAGAGTGCTGATGGGCCCGGAGAAGAAGAGCCACATCATGTCCAAGAAAGAAAAGGAGATTACCGCGCTCCATGAAGCAGGCCACTCGCTTTTATCCCTGCTTTTACCTGAAGTAAACCCGCTTAAGAAGGTATCGATTATCCCGCGCGGGCTTGCCGGAGGATACACTTTTACTCCGCCTTTAGAAGACAGGCATTATTGGACCAGGACCCAGTTAATGCAGGAGATTACCATGATGTTAGGAGGCCGCGCAAGCGAAGAGATCACCTTGAAGGAAGTTACAACCGGAGCGCAAAACGACCTTGAGCTTGCTACTCAATTGGCCCGGCGCATGGTTACTCAATTCGGGATGTCCGAAAAACTCGGCCACATTACCTTAGGTAAGCGCGAAGGGCTGATATTTCTAGGGCGGGATATCATGGAGGAGAGGAATTACAGCGAAGAGACTGCCCGCCAGATTGACGAAGAAGTAAGAAGAATAGTTGATGATTCTTACCGCAAAGCCAAGGCTATACTTCAGGAGAATATAGAAAAACTAAACCTCCTAAAAGAGAATCTGCTTGAAAAAGAGGTTATGGACGGCGCGCAAGTAAAACAACTTTTGGGTATTGAGAAGAAGGACGTTGCTTAGGCCCCATGTCAGCCCGTTTTCAAATGCAGGTCATCCAAACCCGCCGGCCGCAGGAGATAGCCGAATTAATGCGGCAGATCAAGGTCGATCCTTACGGCATCAAGATTATGCTTCCCAAGGCTACAGCCTGCCTTTTAAGAATCAATTCAGTTTCTAATATCACAGCGAATATCTTAAAGCAGGAGATGCTCTCCTTAGGCGGTGATGTTGCGGTTGCTCGCGGAGCGCTTACCGGCAGAACAAAAAAGACCGACTGCCTGCTTATCGGTAATCCGGCGCAGTTCATCCGGCTGGATGAAAAATTGAAAAGGCAGCCTTTCGGCTTATCAGAAATAGCCAAACAGATAAGGCTGGCATTGGCTAATTATCGGGGAAAAGCATCTTTGCTTAAGGCCGGAAGGTTTAGGTTAAATTTAGGTTTACGGCCGCATGTTATGGGTATCCTTAACCTGACGCCGGATTCCTTCAGCGGCGACGGTTTTTACCGTTCATCCTTCGTCCTTCATCCGTCGTCCATCGTTGATTCAGTCCAGGGTATGATAGAAGAGGGCGCGGATATCATTGATATCGGCGGTGAGTCTACCAGGCCAGGGGCAAAGAGAATCAGCGTTAAAGAAGAAATCGCACGCACTATTCCCGTAATAAAAAAATTGGCAAAAAGGGCAAAGGTCCCGATTTCAATTGATACCTATAAACCAGAAGTAGCAAAACAGGCGCTGGAATCAGGGGCCTCGATTATAAACGATATCAGCGGGTTAAGAAACCCGCGCATGGCGAAAATTACTGCAAGTCATAAAGCCGCGCTAGTGATTATGCATATGAAAGGAACTCCCGGGACAATGCAGAGAAACCCGGTCTATGCGGACTTAATCGGTGAAATAACGAATTTCTTAGGCCGGGCTGTCAGGCGGGCTGAGGCTGCCGGAGTCAACAGCGACAGTATTATGATTGACCCCGGGATCGGGTTTGGAAAGACATTGGAACACAATTTAGAGATTATCAGGCGCCTTCGGGAATTTAAAGTATTAGGCAAGCCCGTCTTGATCGGAGTTTCAAGAAAATCTTTTTTAGGCAGAATTATTAATAGTGAGCCTGGTGGAAGGATTAATGCTACGCTTGCCGCATCGCTTTTGGCAGTAGAGAACGGGGCTGATATCGTCAGGGTGCATGATCTGCGGCAGGTTAAGGAAGCTTTGAAAGTCCAAGCTGCGATAGCTAAGAGATGAGTTATCCTAAGTTAGGCGTTAATATTGACCATGTGGCAAGTCTGCGGCAATTACGCGGCGCAGACGAGCCTCAGCCTGTTATAGCGGCTTTGGCCTGTCTTGACGCAGGGGCAGACAGTATAGTAGTGCATTTAAGGGAGGACCGCAGGCATATTAATGATGATGACTTGGGTATATTAAAAAGGGTAATAAAAAAGAAATTGAATTTAGAGATGTCCGTAAATAAAGAAATAGTTGATATTGCCTGTAGAGTCGGGCCTGACCAGGCGACTTTAGTTCCCGAGAAAAGGCAGGAAGTTACTACCGAGGGAGGCCTGGATGTAGCCGGTAATCTTCCCGGGGTCAGGGGCGTAGTGGATAGACTGCGGAAAAGCGGGATAAAGGTTAGTCTATTCATTGATCCGGTATTTAAACAAATAGATGCTTCCGTAAAATCGGGGGTAGAGATGATAGAGTTGCATACCGGCAAGTATGCCGGCGCCGGCAACAAAAAAGAGGAAGATAAGTATTTTAAGCAGCTAGAAGGCGCGGTGAAGTATGCCCGCGCAAAGGGCCTGGACGTCAATGCCGGCCATGGCCTTGATTATTATAACGTTGGCAGGGTCGCGGGGATAAAAGGTATAGCAGAGTTGAATATAGGTTATGCGATAGTCTGCCGGGCGGTCCTGGTCGGAATTAAACGCGCCGTAAGGGAGATGGAAGAATTAATCAAAGGTCAAGGTCGAGGTCAAGTATGATAGTAGGAACCGGAGTAGATATAACCGAAGTAAGAAGGTTGCGCCAGGCAATCGATAAGTGGGGGGAGGATTTCTTAAGCCGTGTCTTTACTGCTGCCGAATTAAAGCACGCCAAAACGCGCTCAGGCTGGTATCAGCACCTAGCAGGAAGATTCGCCGCGAAAGAAGCGGTTTTTAAGGCCTTAGGCGATAAGAACCTCAACTGGAAGGACGTAGAGATTCTTAATGATAAAGAGGGGAAACCTCGCTGTGAGATTTTAAACGGACGCAGTAAAAAAGCCCAGGTACATATTTCAATTTCACACGTAAAGACTTATGCGGTTGCCAGCGCGGTTATTACGCAGAAAAGCTGATTCACATAAGGGTGATTTCGGGCAGATCCTGGTTGTAGCGGGTTGTGCGAAGTTCTCAGGCGCAGCTATTCTATGCGCCGAAGCAGCCCTACGCAGCGGAGCCGGGTTAGTTACGTTGGGGATGCCGCGCAGCATTGCCAAAGCGGTGATAATGAATAAACCTAAAGAGATCATGCTGTTGCCGTTGCCTGAAACAGAAGATATTTCTATCAGCAGCGCAGCAACGGATAAGATAATTAAGAGTGCTTTTGATGTTCTGATTATCGGCCCGGGATTGGGACAGAATAAATCAACCCAGGCGATGGTGCGAAAGCTCGTGCGTAAAATCAGAAAGCCGATAGTGATTGATGCGGACGGCTTAAATGCGCTGGCAGGGCATTTAAAGATTTTACTAAAGATTAAAGACCGACGACTAACGGCTATATTGACGCCGCACCCGGGGGAAATGGCCCGCCTTTTGGGGGTAAGTACAAAAACAGTGCAAAAGAACAGGAAGGAGATAGCCCGTGAATTTGCCAAGGACTATCGGCTGACAGTTGTGCTTAAGGGTGATCATACTGTAGTGGCCGATTATAAGGGGCATATCTATATCAATAAAACCGGCAATCCGGGCATGGCAACAGGGGGTTCGGGAGATGTGCTTACCGGCATAATCGCGAGCTTCCTGGGGCAGGGGTTAGATGCTTTCAGTGCTTGTAAATACGGTGTTTATATACACGGGCTGGCAGGCGATATAGCAGCAAGGGCAAATACAGAAATTTCCTTGATTGCCTCGGATATTATTGCTAAAATCCCTAAGGCGGTTAGAAAGAGTTCTTAATGTTGCCGGCGTAGCTCAGTTGGTAGAGCAATTGTTTTGTAAACAATGGGTCGGGGGTTCGATTCCCTTCGCCGGCTTATTGACAATTCAGGATTTCCCGGGCAGGTACCCAAGTGGCCAAAGGGGGCAGACTGTAAATCTGCTGCACATGTGCTTCAGAGGTTCGAATCCTCTCCTGCCCATTTAAAGAATACGAAAGCGGTAATATACATAAGCTGTGGACAAGCTATACGCGGGCATAGCAGAAGCGGTAGTGCAGTGGCCTTCTCCCGCCGTTTTGAAGTGTTTGCGGGTGTAGTTCAATGGCAGAACAATAGCCTTCCAAGCTATATATGTCGGTTCGATTCCGATCACCCGCTCCAAGGAGGTATCCGGCGGGATCCCGCCGGCGAAATTAAAATTAGGCAGCGGGACAAGCACAGCATATATGGGGGTTCGATTTCCCTCCCCCGCTTTTAAAGAAAATAATGACACAGGCAGCTATGAACACCGACAATTTAATACAAAAGTTATTCAACGAAGCCGATGTGTTTATTCTCTACCTGGATAACAGCGGCAATATCCTGGTTTGTAATGATAAGGCGGAGAAGGTAATCGGCAAGACCAGGCCGGAGATTTTAGGCAGGAGCTGGGTTGAACTGCTTTACCGCTCTGAGGGCGAAATTAAGCAACAGATGTTTAAGGCAGTAATGGAGAATTCTTTTACCCATAAACGGCCGAATAGCTTTGAAGGAACTTTGTCTGATCCTGCCGGAAAGCGTTCTTATATCTGTTGGAATATTACTCCGATAACCGGAAAAGATAGTACCCTGGAAGGGGTTTTGTTGGTAGGAAACGATATTACTGCCTTAAAAGAACGGGAAGAATCGTTTAAAAATATAGATGATACCCTCAAGAATATAATTTCCAGCATAAAAGAATACGCTCTATTCGCCACTAACTTTGAGGGCAATATTACGTATTTTGGTATGGGTTCAGAGTTTATGTTTGGATGGCAAAAGAATGAAATCATCTTTAAACATGGCTCGATTTTGTTTGCGGACAATCAAGCAGACAGTTTTTCGGGGCTGATGGAAAAAATCAGGCAAACGGGTGCCTATGCCTGCGAACTGGAGTTGACGACAAAAGGCCGGCTTTGTTTCCCGGTTAGCCTTTCGGGCAGCAAATTCATTGATCCCGACGGGAAATTAGCGGGTTTTATATTTATAGTCAAGGATATTACTGAAGAGAAGAAACTCAAATACGAAGTCTTTCAGGCGGAAAAAATGTCTGCGATCGGCCAACTTGCTGCCGGCATGGCGCACGAAATAAATAACCCGCTTTTTGTAATCTCAGGCAGGCTGGAGATGATACTCGCGGATAAGCGCCTCGGAAAAAAAATGAAAGATAATCTGGGGATAGTCAGCGAACAGGCAGAGAGGATCCGCAAGCTCGTTGACCAGCTCCTTAAATTCAGCAGGAAATCCCTGCCGAAGCTGGATACCCTGAATATTAATGAAGCCTTAGAGGGCGTACTGCCGTTATTGTCTTATCATAAGCTGCCCAGCGCGAATATCGAGATAGAGAAGAAACTTAGCCCGGACCTGCCTGCGGTAAAAGGCGATTTGAATCAGCTTCAGGAGGTATTTTTTAATCTTTTGATTAATGCTCTTCAGGCGATGCCTGAAGGGGGCAGGGTAACCATTACCACCGAAAACTCTGAGGGCAGGTCTGCCTTGATTAAAATAAGCGATTCAGGCAAAGGTATCTCCCAGGAGAGCAGGAAGAATATTTTTATGCCGTTTTTTTCTACCAAGAAAGACGGTACGGGGCTTGGCCTGTCGATTTGTTATAATATCATCAAGGCGCACTTTGGTACGATTGAAATGGATAGCCAGGTAAATAAGGGCACGACCTTCACCATTAAATTACCGTTTGCTTAAAAACCGAAAGGAGATACATATGCCGCCATATAAAGTAATGGTTGTGGACGATGAAGCGCCGGTCAGGGAGCTTTTTAGCGAACTTTTAAAAAAAGAAAAATGCGCCGTAAAGGTTATCTCCTCCGGTGAGGAGGCTTTGGATTTAGTTGTTAAAGAGGACTTTGACGCAATACTTCTGGATATTAAGCTCGGCGGCATCTCCGGCCTTGAGACCCTCAAAAGGATTAAGGATATAAAGCCGGCTTTACCTGTGATTATGATTACCGGTTTCGGATACGACGAGGACCTGATAAAGAAGTCAAAGGAATACGGATGCTCCGGTTATATAGGCAAGAATATGCCGATCTCGCAGATTATCAGTAATTTCTGGCTGTTCTTAAAGTCGGCGAAGAAGGATAAAAAATAATATGGAACGGGAATTCCTGCAGCCGGCCTATATCGATGCCTTTGACTTAGACGACGCCTGGTTTCAGTGTCTCTCCAGGATTTTAGACAGCGGCTGCGTTTATACTATTACAAAGGGCAGTTACGAAGGGCAGAAGCGGTTGGAATTTGATTTTGTTGCGGTACGGGTAAGAAAGCCGTCACACCAGATTATACCCATTATCCCCGAAGGCATGAGTATTCCGGCACCTACAGATATGGATTATATCCAGGGATATTTGTCTTATCTTCTTACCGGGGTAAAGACCGAAACCGAGGATTATACTTACGGCGAACGGCTGGTTGATCCCAAGGTCAAGGTTGAGGTTAAGGTCGAAGGCAAACAGATGCTTAAAGAGATGCCGCTTAACGTCAATCAGATAGAAGAGGTAATAAAGATTTATAAAGAGAAGGGGTTCGGCACGAACCAGGCGATTATGGAGATCGGTATGCCTTCGGATATCAAACTGGTTGATCCTCCTTGCCTGCGGCTTATTGATACACGTATCCGCTACGGGAGATTGCATTTTATTCTGTATTTCCGCTCCTGGGATCTCTGGGGAGGATTCCCTTCGAATTTAGGCGGTTTGCAACTGGTAAAACAGTATATGGCAGAAGAGATCGGCGTCGGTGACGGCGAGATCATAGCGGTAAGTAAAGGGCTGCATCTTTATGACTATGCCTGGGATTTGGCAAAGGCGAGGACAGGAAAGGATGTAAAATTATGAAAAATAATTATAACGGCATAGAGCGCAGGGAATTCGTGAGAATGGAGTACATGTCGCCCCTTGCATTCAAAGTCTGCAAGAAAAAGACCCTTTCTACTCTCTTAGACGGTTATACTTCGGATATCAGCAAGGGCGGTTTGCTCTGCCGGATGAACGAAAGAGTAAAAAAGGGCGATATCATCTGGCTTTCTTTCGACCGTGGTACGCTGGGCATATGCGAGGAGATCGACAGGAGGAGCCTGATCTACCAGAACGGCATAATCGGCAAAGTGGTCCGTATAGAACCCAGAGAAGATAATGCCTTTAACGTCGGAATTCAGTTTATTACCAGGCAGGAAAAGAACCTTTCGAATATCTATCCGAAGATCCATTTCCTCGAAACAGGCGGAGTAGCAAGTGGCGGCGATTAAGATTGCGGTATTAGGCGACGGAGGGTGGGGGACGACCCTGGCGATATTGTTACATCGCAAAGGGTACCGGGTGTGCCTGTGGGGCGCTTTCGCGGATTATGTCTCTTTACTAAACAGCAAAAGGATAAATAACAAATTCCTTCCCGGGATTAAGATTCCCGCAGGCATAGAGATAACCTGCGATTTAAAAAAGGCCTTATCTGGCTCGCGGATAGTTGTTTTAGCAGTCCCATCCCAGTATTTATGCACGGTATTAAAAAGGATAAGGAAAATCCCGGATTTTAAAAGGCCGCTTTATCTAAGCGTTACTAAAGGCATAGAAGCCGGTACACTTAAGCGGATGTCTGAAGTCGTGCGTAGGGCATTGCCGCAGGTTGACCCGGCGGTGCTCTCCGGGCCAACGATAGCCCATGAAGTTGCCTGTGGTATGCCTACTACCTGCGTAATTGCCAGCCGCAGGAAAACGGTGCGCAAGTTTCTGCAGAAGGTATTTATGACCGATAGATTCCGGGTTTATACTAACGCAGATATAATCGGAGTGGAGTTAGGCGGCAGCCTTAAGAATGTCATTGCCATTGCCTGCGGGATTTCAGACGGAATGGGGTTTGGAACAAACGCTAAAGCCGCTCTTTTATCCAGAGGATTAGCTGAGATTACCCGCTTAGGCTGCGCAATGGGGGCAAAAGGGCAGACTTTCAGCGGGATAAGCGGCTTAGGCGACCTGGTGACTACCTGTATCAGCGCTTATAGCCGGAATAGGTACGTCGGAGTAGAGATCGGTAAGGGGAAATCTTTAGAGAAAATTATTGCGCGGATGCAAAAACCCGGCTTGCGGCAGTCAGGGATTGCCGAAGGGATTCCCACCGCAAAAGGGGCTTATGCCTTAAGCAAAAAACATAAAGTCAGCATGCCGATAACAGCAGAGGTTTATCAGGTTCTTTATAAAAATAAATCGCCTTTTTTGGCTTTGAAGGATTTAATGGCAAGGGAGGGTAAAGAGGAATAGATTGACGGGGCGTGGCTCAGTTTGGCTAGAGCGCTTGAATGGGGTTTCCCGCTCCGGGAGTTTATGACAGGCGGGATCCCGCACCGGAGAGTGAAAATTAATTGTTTGCGGGACAAGAGGTCTTGAAAAAAAATACGGGGAGTAGCGCAGTTTGGCTAGCGCGTTTGAATGGGGTTCAAAAGGTCGTGGGTTCGAGTCCCACCTCCCCGACCAAATTCGCCTTACTATTAAGCATCAGCGAATTTGACCCCGAGCCATTACATAATATTTACATTTGGCGAGGGGCCAAAAATCCAAGGAGGCCTAAAGATGGCATATAAAGGACCTGAAAGAAGGAAGTTTCCGCGTATCAGCGGGCGTTTTATAGTTTCTTACCGCGTATTTGAAGAAGAAGATAATATCGATATGACGCAGACTAAGAATATCAGCTTAGGCGGGATGCTCCTTACTACTAACAGGCAGTTTGATTCCGGAGTCAGGTTGGCTATCGAAATCCGTCTCCCCTTTGACCCCAATCCGATAATGCTCATGGGCAAAGTCGTAGAATCCCGCGAGATAACCAAGGACTTGATATATGATACCAGGCTTGAATTCCTGACGGTTGACGACAAGCATAGGAAGATCATTGAGCAGACTGTGGATTACTATATTAAGAAGGAAGACTGACCATGAAGAGCGTAAATGTAGGGCTGATTGGTTTCGGAAATGTCGGCTCAGGGGTAGTGCGCGTGCTGCAGGAGAGGAAGAGTTTCTTAAGCGCTAAACTGGGCTTAGAGATTAACGTAAAAAAGATCTGCGATAAGGATACCTCATCCAGGAGAAGCGTAAATGTAGAGCGCTCCCTGCTTACGCGTAACGTCCAGGAGGTCATCAACGACCCCCAGATAGACGTAGTGGTGGAATTAATTGGAAGCATTCATCCGGCAAAAGAATATATCTGCTCGGCTTTGAAAAAAGGCAAGAATGTGGTTACCGCAAATAAAGCCCTTTTAGCCAGTGAAGGCAGGGAATTATTCGCTTTGGCCTGCGACCGCGGCAAGAGTATCTACTTCGAAGCTTCCGTAGGGGCGGGGATTCCGATAATAAAAGTATTAAGGGAGGGTTTAGTTGCCAATAAATTTCTTGGAGTTTTAGGAATAGTCAACGGCACTTCTAATTTCATACTTTCACAGATGGCGCAGGAAAATATTGAGTTCTCGAAAGCTTTAAAGGAGGCGCAGAGAAAAGGTTATGCAGAGAAAGACCCTTCTCTGGACGTAGAAGGTATGGATTGCGCCCATAAGACTGTCCTTTTAGCCTATCTTTGTTTCGGGAAGATGGTCCCTATGGAAGATGTTTTTATTGAGGGCATCTCACGGATTTCGCTCGCAGACGTTAATTATGCCAAAGAGATGGGCCTGGAGATAAAGCTTTTGTCTATCATAAAGAAGAATAAAGATAAGCTTGATGTACGTGTACATCCGACTCTGATTAAGGCATCTCATCTTTTGGCATCCGTGAGCGGGGTAAATAACGCGATCTACGTATCTTCAGATTTAGCCGGGAACCTTCTCTTTTACGGACCGGGGGCAGGGCAGATGTCCGCGGCTTCAGCGGTAGTTTCCGACCTGGTGGACCTGACGCAGGATATTAAAGCCGGGTTATTCAGGCCGACGCTTAATATCGCCGAGGATAAATCGATATCCGGGATATCTAAAATAGATGAAGTAGCCGGAAGGTACTATATACGCTTCATGGCCGTAGATAAGCCCGGGGTCTTGGCTAAGATATCCGGCGTATTGGCTAAGTACGGCATAAGTATCGCTTCGGTTACGCAAAAAGAGAGGCGTAAAACGCAGGTAGTGCCGATAGTAATGATTATCCATGAGGCAGTTGAGAAGAACCTACGCGCGGCTTTAAAAACCATTGATCATCTTGATATAATTAAGGAAAAACCTGTTGCGATAAGGATGGAAGAGGTATGAGAAAAGTTGTCAGTTGTCAGTTGTCAGTTGTCAGATATAAAGGCGTAATTGATAGATACAGAAAATATCTTCCGGTCACAGAAAAGACCCCAATAATTACTCTGCTGGAAGGAAATACGCCGCTGATAAAAGCCGAGTATCTCAGTAAAGTACTCGGCAAGGGATTTGAAGTATATCTTAAATACGAAGGCCTGAATCCTACGGGGTCGTTTAAGGACAGGGGAATGACAATGGCGATCTCCAAGGCCTGCGAGGAGGGTGCGCGCGCGGTGATCTGCGCTTCAACCGGAAATACTTCTGCCTCGGCAGCAGCCTATGCCGTAAAAGCCGGAATTAAATGTATCGTGCTTATCCCTAAAGGCGCGATTGCCCTAGGGAAATTAAGCCAGGCGCTGATTCACGGAGCTGAAGTGCTTGCGGTAGACGGAAATTTTGACCAGGCCCTGGAATTAGTAAGAGATATTTCCCGTGACTACCCGATTACTCTGGTTAATTCGCTTAATCCCTACCGTATTGAAGGCCAAAAAAGCGCGAGTTTTGAGATCTGCGACCATCTGGGAGATGCCCCTGATTTTCAGGTAATGCCGGTAGGCAATGCCGGAAACATTACCGCCTACTGGAAAGGGTATAAAGAATATAAGGCAGCGGCAGTAAGCAGCAGGCTGCCGCGGATGCTGGGATTTCAGGCAGCGGGTTCTGCCCCTATAGTCAGGGGCCATGCAATAAAGAATCCGAAGACCATTGCTACCGCTATACGCATAGGTAATCCCGCAAGCTGGGAACAGGCAGAAGCCGCGCGCGATGAATCAGGCGGCTTGATTGATATGGTCACCGATGCGCAGATAATTCATGCTTACAAGCTGCTCGCCGCAAACGAAGGCGTATTTGTTGAGCCGGCATCTGCGGCGTCGATAGCCGGATTATTAAAGCTCGGCAAGTCAGGATATTTTCGGAGGGCGAAAAAAGAAGAAAGAAGAATGAGGATAGTATGCATTCTTACCGGCCATGGGCTTAAGGATCCGGACCGGGCGATAAAAAGTATCAAGCCACCGAAGGTAGTTAAGCCAAAGTTAAAGGCGATATTAAGTGAAATCGGTTACTAAGGGGTTACAGGTCGCAAGTCAGAAGTCACAGGTAAAAAATAAAAAAATACTTATTACTGCGGGCCCGACGCAGGTAGCCATAGATGATGTCAGGGTGATCAGCAATATCGCTACCGGAGAGACAGGGATCCTTCTGGCTGAAAAACTCTGCCGTTTGGGCGCAAGAGTTACTTTGTTCATCGGTTGCGAACCGGCATCGGAAGTAGACGCAAGGATAAAATTAATACCTTTCAGGTATTTCTCGCAACTAAAGGAAATACTTAAGAAAAAACTCAAGTCAGAGAACTTTGACGCTATAATTCATAATGCCGCGGTTTCTGATTTTGGTTTAAAACGCAGAAAAGGCAAATTAAGCTCTTCTAAGTCCATAATTTTGAATCTAGTACCCCTGCCGAAGATAACTTCAATTATCCGGCGTTGGGGGAGTAAGGCATATTTTGTAATATTTAAGCTGCAACCGGGCGTACGGGATGAGATATTGATCGGGAGTGCCAGAAAAGCGATGGAGAGATACGGCGCTGATTTAGTTGTCGCCAACAGGTTGAGTCCTTACCGCGCCTTTATTATCGGCAGGCAGGGCGGGATTATCCGGGTTAAGAGTAAGATACAATTATCAGATAAGTTATCAGAATTAATAATTAATAAAATATGAAATATATTGTGCTAGTCCCCGACGGAATGGCTGATTATCCTTTGCAGGAGCTGGATGGGCGTACTCCTCTGGAGGCGGCCAGGACCCCGAATATGGATTTTATCGCTAAGATCGGCAAGATAGGCAGGGTTAAGACAGTCCCCGGCGATATGACTCCGGGTTCGGATGTCGCCAATATTTCTATTATGGGCTATGACCCAAAAGCATATTATACCGGCAGGGGCCCTTTTGAGGCGGCAAACCTCGGTATAGAAATGGAAGATGATGACGTTGCTTTTCGTTGCAATCTGATAACCGCTGAGGGCGATATCTTGACTGATTATAGCGCAGGGCATATCAGCAGTGAAGAAGCGGCAGTGCTGGTTAAATTTATCGATAAACGCCTCGGCACAAACCGCTTCCGTTTTTTCCCGGGGGTAAGCTACAGGCATTTAATGATGGCAAAGCGCGCGGCAGAGGAGCATCTGGAGAGACTCGAGTGTAAGCCGCCGCATGACATCAGCGGAAAAAGTATCTCCAAAAACTTCCCTAAAGGGGAAGGCGCCGAAGCGATTATTGAATTAATGAAGGAGTCCCGTAAGATGCTTGACCTGCATGAAGTCAATCAGGTCAGGGTAGACCTTAAAGAAAATCCGGCTAATATGATCTGGCTTTGGGGCCAGGGTAAGAAGCCAAATATGCCCAGTTTTATGGAAAAGTACGGCGTAAACGGAGGCGTGATATCAGCCGTAGACCTGCTTAAAGGCATAGGCAGGGTGTTGGGCATGGATGTTATCAATGTGCCGGGAGCCACAGGGTATTATGATACTGACTACGAAGGCAAAGGGGATGCCGCTTTAAAATACCTCAAGGATAAGGATTTTATTTTCGTGCACGTTGAGGCCCCGGACGAAGCAGGACATAACGGAGACCTGCGGGAAAAGATAGCTGCTATAGAAAGATTCGACCAGTTTATACTGGGAAAGATTCTGGAAGTCTTTAAGCCGGGAGGCGATTTTCGCCTGCTGCTTTTGCCTGATCATGCCACCCCCATCAAGGTGAGGACGCACACTTCTGATGAAGTCCCTTTTGTGATCTGCGGCAAAGATATTGTTCCCGGAGGTTTCACCGGTTATAGTGAAAAAGAAGCGGTTAAATCAGATATCTACTTCGAAGAAGGATTCAAGCTGATGGATTATTTTATTAAAGGCCAGTCAGGAGGTTAAAGGAGTGAATTCATTAGTTATCGCTCTATGCGCCATCATACCCCTGATTTTAGCTTATTTATTTTACGGCAGGATCCTGGACCGGATTTTAAGCATTGACCCTAAAAGGCCTACTCCGGCCTACTCCAGATACGACAGTGTTGATTATATTCCGGCAAAAAACTGGTTAGTCCTCTTCGGGCACCATTTTTCCTCTATTGCCGGAGCCGGGCCGATCATCGGACCGGTAATCGCGGTAATGCTCTGGGGATGGTTGCCGGCGCTATTATGGGTAATTCTGGGGACAATTTTTATCGGGGGAGTGCATGATTTTGGTTCTTTGGCTATCTCCGTAAAAGAAGGAGGGGTTTCTGTGGCTGATATCGCCGGTAATGTCATCAGCCGCAGGGCAAAAAAGATTTTCGCTTTATTTGTCTGGCTGGCGCTTGTGCTGGTGATTGCCGTATTTGCGTATCTGTGCGCGGATACTTTTATTAAAGAGCCAAAAATCGTCTTGCCTTCTCTGGGGGTTATTCCGGTAGCCGTACTGGTAGGTTTTTTCCTCTATAACCCAAAGTTTAATTCAGTGTTTTCAACCGTGTTGGGGCTATTATTATTCGCTATTTTGATATATCTGGGCGCAAAAGTGCCGATTCACGGCGGCTTATCTTTTTGGATAATCCTGTTATCGATCTATTGTTATCTTGCTTCGGTGCTTCCGGTAAATATCCTTTTACAGCCGCGGGATTACCTCTCAAGTTTTCTTTTGTTTTTCGGCCTGCTCGGGGGCTATCTGGGGGTCTTATTATTACGGCCGCAGATTACGCTTCCGGCATACACCAGGTTTTCATCAAGCCAGGGTGAACTTTGGCCTTCCC
This sequence comes from uncultured Planctomycetales bacterium, assembly GCA_964399915.1. GTDB lineage: Bacteria > Omnitrophota > Gorgyraeia > Gygaellales > Profunditerraquicolaceae > CAYNRN01. The sequence goes on along the minus strand of CAYNRN010000002.1, from coordinate 70,483 downwards.
TTTTTGTGATTGTTGCCTGCGGGGCGGTTTCCGGATTTCATTCTCTGGTTGCCAGCGGTACTTCCTCAAAGCAGATCGCAAACGAACGCTATATCAGGCGCATCGGCTACGGCGGAATGGCAGTAGAAGCGGCAGTTGCGGTGCTGGCGATAATTTCGGTTGCCGTGGTCTTTGGGGCGCATGATGATTTAGGGGCAATTTTAAAAAGCGCCGGCCCGATAGGGATTTTCGGCAGCGGCTACGGCATGCTTACTAAAAAATTTCTCGGTGCCCACGGTGAGTTTATTGCGATAACCATGTTAAACGCATTCATCCTTACCACGCTTGATACTGCTACGCGCATCTGCAGGTATTTGACGGAAGAGCTGTTTGGAATAAAGAACCGTTTTTTTGCTACTATTGTCGTGATTATCCCTGCAGGGGCTTTGGCGCTAAGCGGGAAGTGGCAGAAGATTTGGCCGGCATTCGGCGCCTCTAATCAGCTGGTAGCGGCATTGGCCCTGTTTGTGCTAAGTTGCTGGTTGCTTTCCAAAAAAAAGCCGGTAATGGCGACACTTATCCCGGCATTCTTTATGTTAGCGACTACGCTAGCTTCTTTATTTTTGCAGGCAGCGAGTTATTTCAAGGGTGCTGATATGATTTTGTTTTCGGTTTGTGCCATTTTGATTTTATTAGCAGGATTTATGTTAATCGAAGTAATCAGAGTATTCAGCAAGCGAGGGGCGGATGCATAAAGGGCTGATTGTACAGAAATTCGGCGGTTCCTCCGTTGCCAATGTCGAGCGGATTAGTAAAGTCGCGCGGAGGGTGGTAAGTTACAGGAAAAGAGGTTATGACCTGGTAGTAGTAGTCTCAGCGCTCGGAGATACTACTGACGACTTGATTAAACTTGCGGATCAGATTAATACCCAGCCCAGCGAACGCGAGATGGATATGCTGCTTTCTACAGGCGAGCAAATATCGGTAGCGCTGTTGGCAATGGCAATAGATAAGCTGGGGTTCGAAGCGATTTCTTTTACCGGCGCCCAGGTCGGTATTATCACTGATACCAGCCACACACGCGCCAGGATCATAAAGATCAATGCCGGAAAGATAAAGGAAGCATTAACCAAGGGCAAGATTGTTATTGTTGCCGGTTTCCAGGGAGTAACGCTCGACCAGGATATTACCACCTTAGGCCGGGGCGGTTCAGATTTGACCGCGGTTGCCCTGGCAAAGGAACTCAATGCCTCCCGCTGTGAGATATATACCGATGTAGCAGGGATTTTCACTGCTGACCCTCGGATTGAACCGAAAGCAAGGAAGATCCAGGAGATTACTTATGATGAAATGCTTGAGATGGCCTCGCTGGGGGCGCAGGTAATGCAGTCCCGCTCTATAGAGGTAGCCAAAAAATTTAATGTTCCTATACACGTGCGTTCTTCTTTCTCGGTTAAGCCGGGAACGATGATTGTTAAGGAGGTAAAGAGAATGGAAGATGTACTGGTAAACGGCGTGACATTGAATAAGCATGAAGCAAAGATCACTATTTGTAATGTGCCGGACAAGCCCGGGGTGGCGGCTAGGATATTTAAAGAGCTGTCAATCGCCGGCGTCAATGTGGATATGATTGTTCAGAATGTCAGCCATACCCGCAGGACGGATATCTCCTTTACTATAAACAAGGCATCCTTGGGTAAGGCAGTAAAACTGGTCAACCGGCTCGCCCGCCAGATTGGGGTAGACAGCGTCATGCAGGACGAAGATATCGCCAGGGTCTCTATCGTGGGCGTAGGCATGAAATCTCATCCCGGCGTCGCTGCGACGATGTTTAGTACGCTGGCAAAACATAAGATAAATATAGAGATGATCTCGACATCAGATATCAGCATCTCCTGTATTATAAAGAAAAAGTTTGCCGAAGAGGCGGTGAGGGCATTGCACGCTAAATTTGGCCTCTCTAAACCCTAAACCCTCTTGCATCTTGGCAGGTGGAAACAGGGGAGGATAAGATGAAAGAATTAAAAATTTACGATACGACATTGCGCGACGGTTCTCAGGGCGAAGGTATTTCATATTCGGTGATGGACAAGGTCCGTATTACCGAAGAGCTCGACAAGCTGGGAATCCATTTTGTTGAGGGTGGATGGCCAGGTTCAAACCCAAAGGATATGGAGTTTTTTCAGAAGATGGCTAAAATGCGCTTAAAGTGCGTCAAATTAACCGCTTTTGGCTCGACGCGCAGGCCGCTGATTAAGGCAGGAGACGACGCTAACATCAAAGGTATCCTAAATTCCAAAGCTCAGGTGGTGACTATTTTCGGCAAGGCCTGGGACTTTCATGTTACGGAAGTTTTGAAAACTACCCTTGAAGAAAACTTAAATATGATCAGGGATACAATCCGGTATCTGGTTTCACAGGGCTTGACCGTATTCTTTGATGCCGAACATTTCTTCGACGCTTATAAAGCAAATAACGAGTATGCCCTGCAATGCCTTTTGGCTGCCGAGCAGGCCGGGGCAAAGGCGGTTGTGCTCTGTGATACTAACGGCGGAACGTTAACTTCAGAGATCTTTCAAATTGTCAGTAAAATACGCCCCCGGATCAAAGCTATTCTCGGGATCCATTGCCATAATGACACCGGCCTGGCTGTGGCAAATTCCGTTATTGCCGTGGAAGCAGGCTGTAATATGGTCCAGGGGACAATCAACGGTTACGGCGAGCGTTGCGGAAACGCCGATCTGATCCCGATTATCGCCAACCTCGAACTTAAACTTAAAATTAATTGCATCGGCAGCGCCAATTTAAAACAACTTACCCATATTTCGCATTTTGTAAGCGAAATCAGTAATATGCGCCAACGCAATGACCAGCCTTATGTGGGCGCTTCAAGTTTTGCCCACAAAGCGGGGGTGCATATCAACGCGATCATGAAAGACCCCAAGAGTTACGAACATATTGACCCGGCGCTGGTAGGCAACCGGCGCAGGATATTAGTCTCGGAACTGGCAGGGAAAAGCGGCGTCTTAGTGCGGGCCGGCAATCTTGAACTTGATTTAAGCAAAAAATCGCCCCAGACAAAGAAAATCCTTGCGTTGGTGCAAAAACTCGAACATCAGGGTTATCAATTTGAGGCGGCGGAGGCTTCTTTTGAACTCTTGATGAAGAGGGCGCTTAAGAAATATAAGAAGTTCTTTGAGTTAGAGGGTTTTCGCGTGGTGATAGAAAAAAAGTCCGATAAGACAATCACCTCCGAGGCGATCATCAAGCTGAAAGTAAAAGGCGTTAGAGAACATACTGCTGCCGAAGGAGACGGCCCGGTTAATGCATTGGATAATGCCCTGCGAAAAGCGCTGAAGGATTTCTATCCGGCGTTGTCAAAGATGCATCTTTCTGATTTTAAGGTACGCGTTTTGGATGAAAAATCCGGCACTGCCTCTAAGGTAAGGGTTTTAATCCAGTCTCAGGACAAAGAAGATGCCTGGAGCACTATCGGCGTTTCCGAAAATATCATCGAAGCCAGCTGGCAAGCTCTCGTTGACAGCGTTGAGTATAAACTCCTGAAAGATAATATCAGAGATGAATGAAATTCCCACCCGTTACAATCCAAAAGAGGCGGAAGAGAAGTGGTATAAATTCTGGGAGGAAAAAGGATGTTTCCATGCCTCCGCAAATCCCCGGAAAAAACCTTTCTCTATAGTTATCCCACCGCCCAATGTAACCGGTATTTTACATATGGGCCATGCCCTGAATAACACGATTCAGGATATCCTTATCCGTTACCACCGCGGAAAAGGCGAAGAGGCATTATGGATTCCGGGGACTGATCATGCCGGAATCGCGACGCAAAACGTCGTTGAAAAATCGATAGCCAAAGAGGGAAAAACAAGGCAGGAATTGGGAAGGGAAAAGTTTATCCAGCGTGTCTGGCGGTGGAGGGAGGAATACGGCTCAACCATTATCAAGCAGTTAAAGAGATTAGGCGCGTCCTGCGATTGGAGCAGAGAACGCTTTACCATGGATGAGGAATATTCTAAAGCGGTTATGAGCGTATTTATAGCGCTCTGGAACAAAAACCTTATTTACCAGGACGATAAGGTTATCAACTGGTGCCCGAGATGCCAGACTGCGCTTTCCGACGAGGAAGCCCCGCACAGAGAATTAGACGGAGAGCTTTATTATTTACGTTATCCTTTAAAAGATACTCCAGGCTATATCGTAGTAGCTACCACCCGCCCTGAAACAATGTTGGGTGATACTGGCGTAGCGGTAAACCCCAAGGATAAAAGATATAAAAAGTTTATCGGCAGAACGCTTGCTTTGCCTTTGGCAAACCGCGAAATCAAAATAATCGCAGACAGCACGGTGGATATGAAGTTCGGCACCGGGGCCGTCAAGGTTACTCCCGCGCATGATCCCAATGATTACGCGTTGGGCAAGAAACACAAGCTTAAATTTATCAATATCATGCACTCCGACGGCAGGATGAACGAAAATGCCGGAGAATATTCCGGAATGGACAGGTTCGAAGCCAGGGAAGTTGTCCTGGAAGATTTAAAAGAGAACAATTTGCTGGAGAAGGTCGAGCCGCATAGACTTTCCGCAGGGCATTGTTACCGCTGCCACACGATAATCGAGCCGTATCTTTCCAGGCAATGGTTCGTAAAGATGAAGCCGCTGGCCAAACCTGCTATCGAGGCGGTTAAAAAGGGTAAGATCAAGTTTCATCCCTCCCGTTGGACAAAAGTTTATCTTAACTGGATGGAAAATATCCAGGATTGGTGTATCTCCAGGCAGATCTGGTGGGGACACCGTATCCCTCTATGGTACTGTTTTGATTGTAAGAAAGAAGCGGTTGCCGGCATAGAAAAACCCCGGGCCTGCAGGGTATGCGGATCTTCGAATTTAAAACAGGATGAAGATGTCCTGGATACCTGGTTTTCTTCCTGGCTGTGGCCGTTTGCGACATTCAAAAGCGAGGCAGACTTAAAATACTTCTATCCTACCGCAGTCCTGGTGACCGCTCCGGAGATCATTTTTTTCTGGGTGGCGAGGATGATTATGGCAGGTTTTGAATTCATGAAAAAAGAGCCGTTTAGGGATGTCTATATACACGGGACTGTCCGCGACGTCGAAGGCAAAAAGATGTCCAAATCGCTGGGAAATATCATTGATCCCCTGGAGATAATCGGGGAATACGGCGCCGACGCATTGCGTTTTAGCCTGATTTCTATTACCGCGCAGGGGCAGGACGTCTATCTTTCAAAGGAGCGCTTTGAGCAGGGGAGAAATTTTGCCAATAAAATCTGGAATGCCTCCCGGTTCATATTGATGAACCTTGATCCTGCAAAAGTAAAGTTTGACCTTTGCGTATTTTTTGAAAAAGAAGATTTAAATATCGTAAACCGCTGGATACTCAGCCGGTTTTACAGCGTGCTTAAAGAAACTGACAGGCTCCTGAAGAACTATAAGTTCAACGAAGCGGCAAACGCGCTTTACGCATTTTTCTGGCATGAGTTCTGCGACTGGTACCTGGAAATCATTAAACCCGAAATAAAGGATGCGCACAACCAGTTGGTGATGTTTAAGGTACTGGAGAAGTTTTTGCGGCTGCTGCATCCGTTTATGCCATTCATTACAGAAGAGATATGGCAGAGGTTAGCAGGGAGCAAGGAGGCTGGGGCAAAGAGTATAATCAATGAGCCTCTGCCGCATCTTCAGGAAAAACTGATCGATAAGAAGATAGAACAGAAAATGGACCTTATTTTTGAGATCATCGCCGCTATCAGGAATATCCGGCACGAGCTGGGTATTCTCCTGATTAAAGAGATCCCGGCTGTTGTTTTTTGCGAAAATAAGGCGGATAAACAATTAATTGAGCAGGCCGCTCCTTTACTGAAGAACATCGCTAAGCTTGCTAGCCTGGATATCAGGCCGTCTTATGCCCCCATTAAGTCAAGCGTTTCCCTGATGGTAAAGGACATCCGCATTGCGATACCGCTCGAGGGCCTGGTAGATATAGAAAAGGAACGGCAGAAAATAGCCCAGCGTATCTTAAGGTCCGAGGCAGAGATAAGGTCAAAAGAGGGGATGTTGGAGAATAGGGATTTCTTAAGGCGCGCTCCCGGGGAAGTGGTGGAGAGAGAAAAGGCAAAATTAACCGAGGCCAAAGCGACCTTAAAGCGCCTGGAGGCAATCAAAGATGAACTTCGCTAGAGCTTGCGGCCTGATAAGGCTGGCGCTAAGAGAGGATATCGGCAGGCGCGATATCACTTCCGAATTGTTTATCCCGAAGGATACTAGATCCAAAGCGCTTATCATCGCAAAAGAACCCGCTGTTATCTGCGGTTTACCTTTAGCAAAAAAGATTTTCTCAAGCATAGATAAGGGCATAAAGATTAAATTATCGGCGCGGGAAGGCCAAAAGGTGGCTAAGGGAAAAGTAATCATGGCCGTATCCGGGAGGGCGCGTTCTATTTTGCTCGGAGAAAGGGTAGCTTTAAATTTCTTAAGTTTCTTAAGCGGGATAGCAACTAAAACCAGCAGATATATATCGCGGGTAAAGCCTTACCGTATAAAGATTATGGATACGCGCAAGACCCTCCCCGGCCTGCGGTTCCTCCAGAGGTATGCGGTTAGAATAGGCGGAGGGTATAACCACCGGATGTGTTTGGATGGGATGGTGCTGGTGAAGGATAACCACCTGAAAGTTATTGGTGATAGGTTTTGGGTTAGTGGCCATAGGAGAACAAAAGATAAAGTCAAGATTGAAATTGAGGTGAAGACATTAAAAGAATTCGAAGCAGCATTGAATTTAAAGCCCGATATTATAATGCTCGATAATATGAGCATTGCGGATATGAGAAAAGCGGTTTCACTCAACCGCGCACCGCAAACCGCGCACCGCAAACCGCGGCTAGAGGCTTCCGGCGGCATTACTTTAAAGAACATCCGCAAAGTTGCTTCAACCGGAGTAGATATGATCTCTATCGGAGACCTGACGCATTCAGTGGACTACGTAGACCTAAGCCTGGAGATAGCTGCTTAATTGAAAAAGCCCGCCTTATTTACAATATTTTCTTTACTCTTTGTTTCCTTTTCTTTTGCCCAGAATTTTGCGGCTAATAAGCAGCAAATTAGGATAGCGAAGCCACTCAGTTGCCTTGAGGCAGGAGAGGAGTTGTGTTATCGCGTAGAGTGGCTGGGGCTACCCGTTGGCAGGATCAGCATCAAGAACGAAGGAATCAGGCAGTTTCGCGGGCAACCCTGTTATTACCTGACTGCACAGGCATACCCGAATAAATTTCTGAGTAATTTCTTTAATATCCGTTATTCTGTAGAAAGTTATCTAAACCGGGATTCACTCTGCAGCCTCCAATTCGTAAAAGACCGCGTCATTGACGGACAGAGAAGCCGGGTGGTTATTCAATTCTTCCCCGAAACTAACAGTGCGGTCTTTGCTGCTTCGGGTTCCAGCCCCTCTTTTAAAATATCCGCCTTAAGGAGTAAGATCGAAAAGGATTATCCTGCTACCCGGAAAATCCCTGCGCGCACACAAGACCTGCTTTCCAGTTTTTATTATTTTCGGCTTCAGGATGTTAATTCAAGCCAAGGCGTGCCGATAAATATCTATTATAATCAGCGTAATTTCCCGCTAAAGATGTTTGTAAGCCAGCCCTTTGTAAGAGAAGTCCGCAGGAAAGGAGCGTTTCCTGTCTTTAGAATCTTTCCGGATTCCAGCATAAACGAATATATTCTTGGCGGCCGTAAGTTCGAGGTTTATCTTACGGCAGATTCCCGGAGGATCCCCATAGAATTTAGATTAAGTACCTCCTTAGGCTCGATGCGCGCCATTATCGAAGATGTACCTCAATAAATTATGGATAAATTCCATCTGGTCTCAACTTACCGCCCCCGCGGAGACCAGCCGCGGGCAATAAAGGAACTTGAAGGAAGCATCCTTTCCGGAGAAAAATACCAGACGCTTCTGGGGGTGACCGGTTCGGGGAAGACTTTTACACTTGCCAATGTGGTTGCCCGGATTAACCTGCCTACCCTGGTGATTTCGCATAATAAAACCCTTGCCGCGCAACTCTACTCTGAGTTTAAAGAATTTTTTCCCAAAAATTCCGTTGAGTATTTTGTCAGCTACTATGATTATTACCAGCCTGAAGCATATATACCCTCTACTGACACCTATATAGAGAAAGATGCATCGATTAATGACAGGCTTGACCGCCTGCGTTTGTCAGCCACCAGTTCTCTGATATCGCGCAGAGATGTTTTGATTGTGGCTTCGGTTTCCTGCATCTATAATCTCGGTTCACCCAAAGACTACAAAGAGTTACTTGTCTTTACGCAGGTAGGACAGGAGATCTCCCGTGAAGAAATGATCCGGCAGTTGATCAGGGTGCAGTACGAAAGGAACGATTACGAGTTTATCAGGGGCCGCCTCAGGGCAAGAGGTGATGTGCTTGAGGTGTTCCCTTCATACCTAGAAAAAGCTATCCGTATAGAGTTTGATTATAATAAAGTTTGTAGGATCGTTGAGTTTGACCCGGTTTCTGCAGAGCCGCTTGCCAATATTAAAAGGGTCGCGATTTATCCGGCAAAGCATTTTATCAGTTCAGAGGATTCAATAGACTCGGCGCTGGGGATGATTGAAGGAGAATTAAACGAACGACTTGAATTTTTAAAGAGGGGAAATAAAATCCTCGAGGCCCAGAGGCTGGAGTCGCGCACGCGTTATGATATGGAGATGCTGCGGGAAGCCGGTTATTGCCACGGCATAGAGAACTATTCCCGGCATATCTCCGGCAAGCAGGCAGGGGCAAGGCCGGATTGCCTGCTGGATTATTTCCCTGATCACTTTCTCGTAATTATCGACGAGTCACACGCTACTATCCCGCAGATAGGAGGGATGTATGAGGGCGACCGCGCCAGAAAAGAGATTCTTATAGAGCATGGGTTCAGGCTGCCTTCCTGCCTGGATAACCGGCCTTTGAAATTCAAAGAGTTCGAAAGTTTGGTCAAACAGGCGGTCTTTGTCTCTGCTACCCCCGGGCCGTACGAGTTAAAGATGAGCCGGGGAAGGATAATGGAACAGATTATTCGTCCTACCGGCTTAGTCGATCCCCGCATAATTATCCGTCCCATTGAAGGGCAGATCGACGATCTTATCCGAGAGGTAAAAGAACGCGCACGCATGAATGAGCGTGTTTTGGTGACGACATTGACTAAACGTATGGCAGAAGACCTTTGTGCTTATCTTAAAGAAAAAGGCATCAGGGTAAAATACCTGCATTCAGAAATCCACACTATCGAGCGGTCAAAGATCCTGAGGGAATTGCGGCAACAGGAATTTGACTGCCTGGTGGGAATAAATTTATTAAGGGAGGGGCTGGATTTGCCGGAAGTTTCGCTGGTTGTGATACTCGATGCGGACAAAGAGGGATTTTTACGTTCGGCCACCTCGTTAATTCAGGTTGCCGGCAGGGCCGCGCGCAATATAAACGGTACGGTAATAATGTATGCGGATACTGTTACCGGCTCGATGAAAAAAGCGGTTAATGAAAGTAACCGGCGCAGGGAGATCCAGCTTGAATATAACCGCAAGAACGGAATTACCCCGCGTTCGATACGCAAAGAGATTAGGCAGGGGATTGAAGACCTGGCCGAAGCCGAGGAATTCGTGCGTGAATTGACGGGAGAGGCAAAAGAAGAATACGAATTGAATAAATATATTTCTGAGTTAGAATATGAAATGGATCTTGCGGCGCGGAATCTGCAGTTTGAAAAAGCCGCCGAGCTGAGGGATAAAATAAAGGAGATAAAGGGTGCTACTAACCGTTGACATAGGTAATACCAATATCAATTTCGGGTTATTCCGGGGCAAGCGCCTGATTCGGCGTTTCCGTCTGTCTTCCCGGGAAAAAAATAAAAGGCGGGCGTTAAATAAGATTTTCCGGAGCGTGAAGATTGATGATGCGGTTATTTGCAGCGTAGTACCTGAATTAAATGCGGAATTAAGTCGTTTGCTGGCGCGGTATTTTAAGATCAGGCCATATATTATAGGTAAAGACATAAAAGTCCCTGTGCGCAACCTCTATCGCAGGCCCGCTCAGGTAGGCCAGGACCGTTTAGTAAATGCTTATGCAGGGATTGAGTTTTACGGGGCCCCGGTGATAGTGATTGATTTCGGAACCGCAGTTACCTTCGATGTAGTGAATCAGAGGAAAGAATATTTAGGCGGGCTTATCCTTCCGGGCCTGAGGATTTCCCTGGAAGCGCTCAGCGAACGCACCGCGCTGCTGCCTAAGATAAGATTAGTGAAACCCCGCGGGTTAATCGGTAGAGATACGCAGAGCAGTATGATTAACGGGGTGGTGGGGGGATTTGTTCTGCTTGCCGACAGCCTGATTAAAGAATTACGCAAGCGGATCAAGGAGAGGGTGCGCGTTATTGTCACCGGCGGCGATATAAAGACGATCGGAAGCCGTATTTCTGAAGCAGATATCAGGGATCCTGACCTGACTTTAAAGGGGCTGCAACTCATCTTTAAAAACAAAAAAAACTCTTGACAAGATTTTTTTTTATTTTATAATTAGCACTTCCAAGCTAAGAGTGCTAATGGTTCGACTTCGCTCATCATTAGCCCTGAGCGAGCGAAAGCGAGTCGAAGGACTAAGATAACCAAAAAAGGGGAGGTGTAAGAGATGAACATTCAGCCACTGGGGGATCGTGTTGTAGTTAAGCCGCTGGAAGCGGAAAACAAGACTAAGGGCGGAATAGTCCTGCCTGATACGGCTAAAGAGAAGCCTCAGGAGGGCAAGATCGTTGCAGTAGGCAAGGGCAAAGTCCTTGATAGCGGCAGCGTCCAGGCCATGGAAGTCAAAGTCGGGGATAAGGTATTGTACGGAAAATATTCCGGAAACGAAATCACCACAAAAGACGGCGAAGAGTTGTTAATTATGCGTGAGGAAGACATCCTTGCGGTGATTAAATAAGGAGGAAAATTTCAATGGCAAAGCAACTATTATACAGTGATGAAGCGCGCCGCAAAATCTTAAGCGGCGTGGAGCAGCTGGCCCGGGCGGTAAAGGTGACTTTAGGCCCCAAAGGCCGCAATGTCGTAATTGATAAAAAATTCGGTTCGGCGACTATCACTAAAGACGGCGTAACCGTAGCAAAAGAGATTGACCTTGAAGACCCTTTTGAAAACATGGGCGCTCAGATGGTTAAGGAAGTAGCGGAAAAAACCTCGGATATCGCAGGCGACGGCACCACTACCGCCACGGTACTAGCAGAGGCAATTTACCGCGAAGGATTAAAGAACGTTACAGCCGGCGCAAACCCGATGAGCTTAAAGCGCGGGATCGAAAAAGCGGTTGAGAAAGTCGTTGAGGAGTTAAAGAAACTTTCCAAACCGATCAAAGATAAAAAAGAAGTAGCGCAGGTTGGTTCAATCGCAGCCAACTGCGATATTACCATCGGAGATTTAATTGCCGAAGCAATGGATAAAGTAGGTAAAGACGGCGTAATCACAGTTGAAGAAGCCAAGTCCACGGCTACTACTCTTGAAGTGGTGGAAGGCATGCAGTTTGACCAGGGGTATCTTTCACCGTATTTTGTTTCCGACGCCGAACGTATGGAGTGTGTTTTGGAAGAGCCGTACATCCTGATTAACGAAAAGAAGATAGCTTCATTAAAAGACCTTCTGCCTTTGTTGGAGAAGATCGCACGCACCGGCAAACCGCTGCTGATTATCGCAGAAGAGGTTGAGGGTGAGGCATTAGCGACTCTGGTGGTAAATAAAATCCGCGGTACCCTTGTTGCTTGCGCGGTAAAAGCCCCGGGTTACGGAGACAGGCGCAAAGCCATGCTTGAGGATATTGCTATTCTTACCGGCGGCAAGGCCCTTACCGAAGATCTGGGTATCAAACTTGAAAATGTTGATATCGATGACCTAGGAAAGGCAAAGAGGGTAAGAATTGACAAAGAAAATACTACTATCGTAGAAGGCGCCGGGAAAACCTCCGCAGTCAATGGCAGGATCGCCCAGATTAAAAAACAAGTTGATGAAACAGATTCAGACTATGATAAAGAAAAACTGCAGGAAAGGCTTGCTAAGCTGGCGGGCGGGGTTGCGGTAATCAATGTGGGTGCTGCAACCGAAACAGAAATGAAAGAGAAGAAAGCGCGCGTTGAGGACGCTTTACACGCTACCCGTGCAGCTGTTGAAGAGGGGATTATCCCCGGCGGCGGAGTGGGTTTATTGCGCACCATCCCAGCGCTTGAAAAGATGAAACTTGAAGGCGATGAAAAAATCGGCCTGGACATCATCAGGCGTTCCCTGGAAGAGCCGATCAGGCAGCTTGCGCATAACGCCGGGCTCGAGGGTTCGGTAGTAGTCAACCGCGTAAAAGAGGAAAAGGCCAGCGTCGGTTATGACGTTTCTCAGGATGCTTATGTTGATATGATTGATGCAGGCGTGATTGACCCGACTAAAGTAACCCGTTCAGCACTGCAAAATGCCTCCAGCATAGCTGCGCTGCTGCTGACCACCGAAACGGTAATTGCCGATAAGCCGGAAAAAGAGGACAAGATGCCTTCGATGCCGGCAGGCGGAATGGGCGGCATGGGTGGAGGGATGTATTAAA
>CAYNRN010000002.1:30342-57745 GCA_964399915.1 uncultured Planctomycetales bacterium | reverse complement strand
AATTGAGGAGTCTAAAATGGCGGAATGGCTTGGTATAGGCAGGCGCGGGCGCAGGTGTTATGGTTTTGATGAAGTGGCACTTGTGCCGGGGCAGCAGACAGTAAATCCCAACGAAGTTGATACGACCTTCGAGATAGATGGGAATAAATTTAAAGTCCCTATCCTTGCAGCTGCCATGGACGGCGTAGTGGATGTTAAGTTCGCCGTAGAGATGTCAAAATTAGGGGGTATTGCGGTAATAAACCTTGACGGGGTGCAAACCCGCTATGAAGAACCTTCTGATGTGCTTGACAGTATTGCCAGGGCAACTCCTGAAAAGGCCACGCAACTAATGCAGTCGCTCTATACCAAGCCGATTAAAGAAAAACTCATTGCTAAAAGAATCAGGGAAATCAAGGCAAAGAAAGGCACTGCCGCAGTGAGCTGTATCCCCGCTCATGCCGAGAAATTCTCGGAAATCGCCAAAGAAGCAGGGGTTGATATTTTTGTCGTGCAATCCACTGTCACTACCACCCGCCATATCTCCAAAGAATATAAAAGCTTGGATCTCTATAAGTTTTGTAAGAGTTCGAAGGTGCCTGTGATCATAGGTAATTGCGTTACTTACGAAACCACCCTCGAGCTCATGGAGACAGGCGTATCGGCTCTATTGATCGGCATCGGTCCCGGGGCTGCCTGTACCACAAGAGGGGTTTTAGGTATCGGTGTGCCTCAGGTTACCGCAACAGTGGATGCGGCCTCAGCCAGGGATTATCATCATAAGCGTTGCGGCAGATACGTCCCGATCATTACCGACGGAGGGATGAACCGCGGCGGAGATATCTGTAAGGCCTTTGCCGCAGGAGCTGATGCAGTAATGATCGGTTCAAGTTTTGCCCGGGCAAAGGAAGCTCCGGGAAGAGGTTATCATTGGGGTATGGCTACTTCTCACGTCAACCTGCCGCGCGGCACGCGGATTAAGGTTAATACCACAGGCAGCTTAAAAGAGATACTCTTTGGACCGGCAAACGTTGACGACGGATCCCAGAATCTGATGGGCGCTTTAATGACTTCCATGGGGTCGTTAGGCGCTTCTGATATCAAAGAGATGCATGACGTAGAGATTATCATCGCCCCTTCCATACAGAGCGAAGGAAAGATATTTCAGGTAAGCCAACACGTAGGCATGGGGAAGTAGAGAGGATATAATATGGCCCGACAGATGGTGCTGATTCTTGATTTCGGTTCACAATATACGCAGTTGATTGCACGCAGGGTAAGAGAGAATAAAGTCTTTTCAAAGATACTCCCCTTTAATATACCGGCAAAGGAGATTGCAGCGCTTGCCCCTAAGGGCTTGATACTTTCCGGAGGGCCTGCTTCGGTAACCGACAAGAAGAGCCCCCAGCCGGACAAGGGGATATTTAAACTCGGTATTCCGATATTGGGCATCTGTTACGGCATGCAGTTGATTGCTGAGTTTAACGGGGGCAAGGTAAAGAATACCCCGGAAAGAGAATTCGGCAAAACAGAACTTTTTATAGACGATAACAGCGACCTCTTCAGCCATCTTCCCGGCAACCTTACCTGTTGGGCAAGCCACGGTGATTTCGTCAAGAAACTGCCTCAGGGTTTCAAAACAATAGCCCATACCATGAATTCTCCGATCGCCGCTATCTCCTGCAAAAAGAAGAAATTTTACGGGGTGCAGTTTCACCCTGAAGTCACGCATACCGAAAAGGGGAATCAGATAATGAATAATTTCTTATTCAGGATCTGCGGATGCCTCGGCCGCTGGACGATGCACTCTTTTATCAGAGAGGCAGTCGATAACATCAAAAAGAGCGTAGGCAAAGATAAGGTTGTGCTGGGTTTAAGCGGAGGAGTGGATTCTTCGGTAGCGGCACTTTTAATACACAAAGCAATCGGCAGAAATTTAAGGTGTATTTTCGTAGATAACGGGCTCTTGCGTAAAGATGAGGCGCAGCAGGTGAAGAAGGTCTTTCAGGGGATGTACCATCTGAATCTTGCCTGTGTTGACAGGAGCAAGAGGTTTATTCAGAGATTAAAAGGGGTTACGGAACCGGAACAGAAGCGTAAGATTATCGGAGAGGAATTCGTCAGAGTCTTTGAGGAGGAAGCCAATAAATTAAAAGGGGTTAAACATTTAGGCCAGGGTACGTTATATCCGGACGTGATAGAATCGCTTTCGCCTATAGGGGCCCCCTCAAGCCGGATTAAGACGCATCATAACGTCGGGGGGCTGCCGGCGCGCATGAAATTAAAATTAATCGAACCGCTCAGAGACCTATTTAAAGACGAAGTGCGTTTGATCGGCAGAGAACTGGGCCTGCCGGACATTATCATCAACCGTCAGCCGTTTCCCGGGCCGGGCCTGGCGGTCAGGATCGTCGGAGAAGTTACGCCCGAATATCTCGATCTTTTGAGGGAAGTCGATAAACGCGTAGTCGAAGAAATCAGAAACGCCAATCTTTATGATCAGGTTTGGCAGTCTTTCGCCGTGCTGCTTCCGATTAAAAGCGTCGGTGTAATGGGGGACGAGCGCACATACGAGAATGTAGCGGCGCTGCGCTGTGTTACCAGCCTTGACGGCATGACTGCTGACTGGGTACAGTTACCTTACGAAGTCTTAGGGAAGATCTCCAACCGGATTATAAACGAAGTAAAAGGCGTCAACCGCGTTGTCTACGATATCAGTTCTAAGCCGCCCGCCACAATTGAGTGGGAATAACTCATAAGGTCAAGGTTAAGGTCTAGGTCTGGGAAATTCAATCTTGACCT
This sequence comes from uncultured Planctomycetales bacterium, assembly GCA_964399915.1. GTDB lineage: Bacteria > Omnitrophota > Gorgyraeia > Gygaellales > Profunditerraquicolaceae > CAYNRN01. Next base: position 54,964 of record CAYNRN010000002.1, on the reverse strand, counting down.
TAATCTTAGCCTTGACCTAGAAGATATGCCTCATTCCGAATTTATTCATCTTCATCTACACACCCAATACAGCCTCTTAGACGGAGCCTGCCGCATACCGGAACTCCTGGAATTAGCTAAAAAATATAAAATGGATTCCCTGGCCATAACCGACCACGGTAATATGTTCGGCGCGATCGAATTTTATAAGGAAGCGCAGAAGGCAGGGATAAAACCGATTATCGGCTGCGAAGTTTATGTTGCCCCGGGAAGCCGCCTGGATAAGAGTACTTCCGGGATTGATGAGGCGGCGTACCACTTTATCCTGCTTTGCCGCGACGAAGAGGGTTACCATAACCTGATGAAACTGGTTTCTATCGGCTACCTGGAAGGTTTTTATTACCGGCCGCGCATAGATAAAGAAGTCCTTTCGCTGCACTCTAAGGGCCTCATCGGGCTATCGGCATGCCTTAAAGGCGAAATACCCTCATTGCTTGCGCAGAAGCGTTTTAATGACGCCCTCAAATGCGCGGATGACCTTTCTAATATTCTGGGGAAGAATAATTTTTATCTGGAGCTTCAGGAGAACCTCATCCCGGAACAGAAATTAGCTAACCAAGGCTTGATTAAAATCGCAAAAGAATTGAAAATTCCGCTTGTCGCCACCAATGACGTGCATTATCTTGCGCGCGACCGCGCCTCAAGCCACGAAGCCCTGCTCTGTATCCAGACTCAGTCTTTTCTCGACGATCCCAACCACATGCGTTTTCAGACCGATGAGTTTTATTTTAAGTCTCCCGAAGAGATGAAGAAGCTGTTTGAATACGCCCCTGAGGCAGTGGCAAATACCGTGGAGATCGCCCAGCGCTGTAATCTAGAGTTGGATTTTTCCACCGTGCATCTGCCTAAATATGAGCCTCCGGTCGGTATGACCAAGGAGGAATTCCTGGATCAGCTTTGCCAGAAGGGTTTAAAAGAAAGGTTTGGGGAGGCCAGCGGGGAAATCGCTAAGCGCCTCGAATATGAACTGGAGATGATCAGGAAGATGGGATTTGTCAGCTATTTCCTGATTGTCTGGGATTTTATCCATTATTCAAAAGAAAAAGGCATACCCGTGGGGCCGGGAAGAGGAAGCGCCGCCGGAAGCATCGTCAGCTACCTTCTGGGGATAACCGATATCAATCCTCTGCAGTACGGCCTGCTTTTTGAAAGGTTCCTTAACCCTGACCGCCTCGGCCTGCCTGATATAGATATAGATTTTTGCTACGAAAGAAGGCAGGAGGTTATAGATTACGTCACGGAAAAATACGGCCAGGAGAACGTCGCCCAGATAATTACCTTCGGTACGATGCAGGCGCGCGCGGTAGTCAGGGATGTCGGCAGGGTAATGGGTTTGAGTTATGCCGATGTAGACCGTATCGCTAAGATGATTCCTCCTGACCCGAATATAAATTTAAGAGACGCGCTGCAGAGCGAACCTCAGCTGAAAGACCTCTATAAGAACAACCAGCAGGTGCAGAGGTTAGTTGATACGGCGGTCCAGCTTGAAGGTTTGAACCGCCATGCTTCAATACATGCCGCCGGGGTGGTAATTGCCGATAAACCCCTGAATAATTATATGCCGTTGTTTAAAACCGGCGATGACCAGGTGACTACCGGTTACAGCATGGGGATTTTAGAGAAGATCGGGCTGCTCAAGGTTGATTTCTTGGGCTTAAGGACGCTTACGGTAATCGACCAGACGCTGAAGATTGTGAGAGAGACAAAAGGCAAAGATATAGACATAAATCATATACCGCTGGATGATCCGGCAACCTACAAACTTTTGAGCAGCGCTTTGACTATCGGGGTATTCCAGGTTGAAAGTTCCGGGATGCGTGATTTGCTCAGGAAGCTGGAGCCAGAACGTTTTGAAGATATTATTGCTCTACTTGCGCTTTACCGCCCCGGCCCGATAGGTTCGGGGATGCTTGATGATTTTATCCAGCGCAGGCACAACCGTGTGCCGATAAAATATGATCATAAAAAGCTGGAAAATATCTTAAAAGAAACCTACGGGATTATGGTCTATCAGGAACAGATCATGCAGATCGCTTCGGATCTGGCAGGTTTCACGCTCTCTCAGGCAGACCTTTTGCGCCGGGCAATGAGTAAAAAGAACCCGGATGTAATGGAGAGGCAAAGGAAAGATTTTGTCACCGGCTGCGTTAAAAACTCAATCAGTTCAACCATAGCCAACAAGATATTCGATTTAATCGATTACTTCTCTGGCTACGGATTCAATAAATCTCACAGCGCCGCCTATGCAATGATCTCTTACCGCACGGCTTATCTAAAAGCAAATTATCCGGTTGAATTCATGACGGCGCTTCTGACTTCTGAGCGCGATAATACCGACAAAATAGTCGAGTATGTCAACGAAGCCGGCCGCATGGGCATCAAAGTCCTGCCTCCGGATATAAACGAAAGCAGCGCTCTTTTCAAGGTTGTAGATGAAGAAAACATAAGGTTCGGGCTTCTGGCGGTAAAGAACGTCGGCTTCGGGGCTGTTGATTCTATCCTGCAGGCAAGAGAGCAGGGGCCTTTTAAATCTCTGGAGGATTTCTGCCAGCGCATCGATTTAAGGTTGGCTAACCATAAAGTACTGGAAAGCCTGATTAAGTGCGGGGCATTGGATACTTTCCTGATGCCCAGGGCCCAGATGACAGCTGCCCTGAGTATACTTATGGAGAGCGCTTCGCGCATAAATAAAGATAAAGCCAAGGGCCAGCTTTCATTTTTCGACCTGGGGGAGTCTTCTGCCGGATTCTCGCCGCAGGTCAATAATATCCCCCAGGTCAAAGAGTGGCCAGAGCCGCAGCTTTTAAGTTTTGAAAAGGATATGCTGGGTTTTTATGTCAGCGGACATCCGCTTGCCCGTTATGCCCATCAATTAAAGCGTTTCACCTCGTTTTCAACCGTAAACCTTGCACAGTCTCAGGATGGCCAGGAGATCAAGCTGGTTGGTTTAATCAGCAAGATCAAACACACGATTACCAGGGCAAAACAGGAGAAGATGGCAATCCTTAAACTCGAAGACTTAGAGGGAGTGGTTGAGCTTTTGGTATTTCCTGCCGCTTACCAGAGCTGCTCGCGTTATATCCTGCCTAATACGGTGGTTTTAGTCAGGGGCAGGCTTAACCTGAGAGAGGATACGCCTAAAATTATAGTTAACGACCTTTTCCCGATAGATGAAGTCTATAAACTTGTCAGCGCTGTAAATATCAATCTTGCCGGAATAAGGGAAACTCTTTTCGAAAGTTTAAAGGAGCTGCTTATTGCTTCAGGGGGTAAAATTCCGATTTATCTGCACTTGGATACCCCTACGAAATCCCGTGTCCAGCTGGTAGTCGGGCAGGGGCTCTATGTGACGCCGTCAGAAAAACTTCTTGAAGATATCGAATCACTCGTAGGACGGGATAGGCTTTCGCTGGTAATCTAAAAACCCTTTGACAGGTTGCGCGGTTTAAGATATATTAGAAGTCCTATTCTACAGGGACAAAGATGGATAAACTTACCGTTAAAGACCTTGATTTAAAGGGCAAAACCGTGCTGATGAGGGCGGATTTTAACGTACCGCTGGGCGCAAATTTGGATATCACCGATGATATCCGTATTCGCGCCACCCTCCCCACGATTAAATACATACTTGAAAAAGGGGCAAAGAAGCTTATTCTGGTCAGCCATCTGGGCAGGCCTGACGGAAAACGGGTGGATAAATACAGCCTTAAGCCGGTAGCAGCGCGCCTTAATAAATTACTCGGCCAACCCGTAAAATTTCTCAATGACTGCATAGGCAGCGCAATAAAGCAGGAGATTGATTCCTCAGCAGATAAGATAGTTCTATTAGAAAATTTAAGATTTCACGCCGAGGAGGAAGCCAATGATGCCAGTTTTGCTAAACAACTCGCTTTGCTTGCGGAGATATATATAGACGATGCCTTTGGCACCGCGCACCGCGCACATGCTTCAACAGAAGGCGTAACGCATTATCTGCAATCCGCAGCCGGCTTCCTGCTGGAAAAAGAAATCCAGTATTTAGGCGCCGCGGTAGAGAATCCGCAAAGGCCGTTTATGGTGATTTTAGGCGGCGCTAAAGTATCGGATAAAATCGGCGTAATAGAAAACCTCCTTCCTAAATGCGACGCCATACTTATCGGCGGAGGGATGGCCTATACATTTTTAAAGGCAGAAGGCAAGCCGATTGGGAATTCAAAGCTTGAACAAGATAAGATCGGCCTGGCAAAAGAAATTCTGGCGAAAGCAGTACAGCTTAAGAAGGATATCCTTTTGCCGGTAGACAACCTGGTAGTGGATAAAATTGATCCGGCTGCCAGGGCGGATCTTGTCGGCGAGGATATCCCGGAAGGCAAGATTGCCGTGGATGTCGGGCCTAAAACAGTTAAATTATTTGAGGACAAGTTAAAGAATGCCAAGACCATTGTCTGGAACGGCCCCCTGGGTATTTTCGAAATGGACGCTTTTGCAGAAGGTACTGCCGAAGTGGCAAAATTCATCGCCGGGCTTAAAGCAACCAGCATCATCGGCGGGGGAGATACTGCTGCGGCAGTGGCTAAGTTTAAATTAGAAGATAAGATGACCCATATTTCAACCGGCGGCGGAGCCAGTTTAGAGTATCTAGAAGGTAAGGCGCTTCCGGGAGTAGCAGCTTTGACTGATAAATGAAATGAGAAAAACGATTATCGCCGGCAACTGGAAGATGAACAAGAATATTACCGAGGCGATTGAACTGGCTAACGGCTTGAGGCGCGCCCTTTACCAGCTCGGCGATTCAGCGGTTGATATCATATTGTGCCCGCCTTATACCGCCCTGGCTGAGGTTGCTGAGGTTATCCAGGATTCTAATATCCAGCTTGGGGCGCAGGACCTCTTTTGGGAGGATTCAGGCGCTTACACCGGTGAAGTGAGTGCTCCCCTGCTTAAAGATGCGGGAGCCAAATTCGTCATCATCGGCCACTCGGAACGCAGGCAGTATTTCGGGGAGAGCAATGAATCAGTGAATAAGAAGCTTAAGGCAGCCCTTAAACACGGGCTTACCCCGATTGTCTGCGTGGGTGAGACGCTTAAAGAAAGAGAAGAGCAAAAGACTTTCAAGGTTCTGGAAGACCACGTCAATAACGGCCTCAGAGGCCTGACTGCCGATGAGGCGTCTTTGATTGTGCTGGCTTACGAGCCGGTATGGGCGATTGGTACGGGTAAGACCGCTACTTCCGCTCAAGCCCAGGAGGCGCACAAATATATCCGGGGGCTAGTGGAAAAATTATTCGGCAGGGAAGTCGCGGATCTGCTCAGGATTCAGTACGGCGGCAGCGTCAAGCCCGATAATTCCGCAGAATTAATCGCCCAGGCGGATGTTGACGGTGCCCTGGTAGGAGGGGCGAGTTTAACCGTGGATTCTTTTTCTCAGATTGTCAATAAAGCAAGCGAGGTAAAAAAATGATCGGCTTTGTAATTGCGATACACGTAATTATTTGTTTATTTTTGATTGTGGTAATCCTCATACAGGCAGGCAGAGGCGGCGGCCTGGTAGAAAGCCTCTCGGGAGTAGAGTCGGTATTCGGCACTAAAACCAGCGCTTTTCTTACCCGTACTACTTCCGTATTGGCCGTATTATTTTTTATTACCTGTATTTCTCTGGCATTATTATCCGCGCGCCAGAGTAAATCCCTGATGCGCTCCGTAAAACCGCAGAATGTTATTCCGGCAGAGGCGGTCAAGGAAGTGCCTGCCGCCGGTTCCTCCGTTACGCCTGAGGTTACCCCCCAGCCGCAGAGCGTCGATGCCCAGCAATCAGAATAAGAGATTATTCTGGGTCTTTGCCTTAAGCAGCTCAGCCTATTTTATTCAGGGTATAGAAGCCCTGCCTTTCCAGGGGTTGCTCTATTATCTCAAAGAAACACTGGGGTATTCGCCGGAAAAGATAATGTTTTTAACCAGCGTGCTCCCGCTGGCCTGGATTTTAAAACCCCCGATCGGCTACATTGTCGACAATTTTCTCAGCAAAAAAAGCTGGATTTTTCTTGCCCTTGCCTTAAGCGTGATTTCCGTACTCTTCCTAGGCCTCTTAAGCCTGCCGGTAGTCCTGATTGTTGCCGCGATGATGATTAATTCCGCTAATACGGCCTTCCGGGACGTAAGCGTTGACGGGATTATGTGCGTTGAGGGCAAACAATATGCCGCAACCGGGCGAATCCAGAGCGTGCAATGGATAGCATTTTCGCTTGCCGGGCTGATTACGGGCCTAGCCGGCGGTTATATTGCCTTCCGCTGGGATTACCGCTTTGCCTTTCTTTGTCTGATACCTTTTTATTTCCTGGCCGGCTTAACCGCTTATTTCTATAAAGACGATGCCGACCAGGGCCTGCCGGTAAAACAGAGGCATTTCTTCAGAGAAATGAAATTACTATTCTCCGATAAAAACCTGATGCTGCTCTGCCTTTTTCTTTTTCTTTACAGGTATTCCCCGTCTTTCGGTACTCCGCTTTTTTTCATCCAGCGCGATGTATTCAAATGGGGTAAGGTTTGGATCGGTGCTTTAGCTACGATCAGCACCTTATTTGAGATAGCCGGGGCGCTGTTTTATTTCAAGTTCTGCCGCAGGATTAATATAAAAAGGTGGCTTTTCTTTTCGGTGTTTCTCGGTACGGCAACTACGTTGAGCTACCTTTATTACACGCCGTATAGCGCGATTGTTTATAATATCCTTTATAGCCTGGTGGGGATGTTCATATTTATTATGGCCCTGGATTTTATGGCCAGGAATACGCTAAAAGGCCTTGAGGCGACATCTTTCGCTTTGCTTACCAGCGTAAGCAACATTGCCCTGATATCCAGTAATTTATCGGGAGCGTTCCTTCTGCCGGTAATCGGCCTGAAATGGCTGATCGCGATATCGGCTTTAAGCAGCCTCTTGTGCTTGCCGCTGATTAATAAAATCCGTTATTGATAAAAATCAAATAAGTAGTATAATTGTAAACATGTACGCGAATCTAAAGCCTTACTTAATGACGTTTATCCCGATTTTTGTGGCAGTGGATATTATCGGGAGTATCCCGCTTTTTCTTTCGGTAGTAGAGGGTAAAAAGAGGAGAGAAAAGCACAGGATTATTATTATGACCGTTACTACCGCGGCGCTTTTAGCGGCAATCTTTATGTTCCTCGGTAAGTGGGTGCTAATCTTTTTAAATATCACTATCCCGGACTTTCAGATCGCCGGGGGCGTATTGCTCTTTATCATCTCCGCACGGCTGCTTTTGCCCGGGACCGGCAAGACTTTAGTCGCCGGATCCCGCGATAAGGATGTCGGGGTTTTTCCTTTAGGTACTCCGCTAATTACCGGGCCGGCCGTGCTTACTACTACCTTAATCATGGTTGATACATACGGCATAGCCGCGACTTTTATTTCCCTCGCTGCGAATATGCTCTTTGTCTGGCTTGTCCTTGCTAAAGCGGATATAATTATGAAATTCCTCGGCGTCAGCGGAACGCGCGCCTTCTCTAAGGTAATGTATATTCTGCTGGCTTCGATCGCAGTGATGTTGGTAAGAAGAGGGATCATGGGGATTTTAGTCTAAATGATAGCGCGCAAAGTTTTGACTTTTATCATGGCAGGCGGAAAAGGCGAGCGGCTTTATCCTTTGACCCGCGACAGGACTAAACCCGCCGTGCCTTTCGGGGGGATTTACCGGATTATTGATTTTACGCTGAGCAATTGTATAAATTCCGGTTTAAGGCGTATATATCTGTTGACCCAGTATAAATCGGAATCTCTGCAGAGGCATATCCGTTTGGGATGGAATATCCTGCCTTCGGAACTGGGGCAATTTATTGAACTCCTGCCTGCCCAGCAGAGGGTAAGCGATACATGGTATCAGGGTACAGCCGACGCGATATACCAAAACCTGTATACGCTCGCGATGGAAGATCCCGCAGAAATATTAGTTTTAGCCGGAGACCATGTCTATAAAATGAACTATTATTCGATGATAGATTTCCACCGCGATTCCGCCGCTGATCTGACTGTGGGCGTAGTCGAGGTAGAGCAGGATAAATCCGCTCATTTTGGGGTGGTGGAAGTTGATAGTATGGGCAGGGTAACCGGTTTTGCGGAAAAGCCGGAAGCCCCCAAGGCCATCCCCGGGCAGCCCGGAAAAGTATACGCCTCGATGGGGATATATGTTTTTAACCGCGCGGTTCTGGAACGTCAGCTGCAAGAGGATGCAAAGAACCCTAAGTCTTCCCATGACTTCGGTAAAGACATTATTCCCCGCATGGTAAAAGAAGGTGCTAAGATTGTGGCATTTAATTTTATTGACGAGAATAAACATGAAGCTAAATACTGGCGCGATATCGGGACAATCGACGCCTATTACGAAGCCAATATGGATTTAGTGCAGGTTGACCCGGTATTTAACCTTTATGACAGAGATTGGCCGATCAGGACGCTGCAGGAGCAGTTTCCTCCGGTAAAAACTGTTTTTTCAGGAGAAGAAGTTGCCGGAAGGGTAGGGTTGATTCTTGATTCTATCGTCGCCCATGGCTGCGTTGTCAGCGGCGGTAGGGTTCAGCGTTCGATACTTTCTCCGAATGTCAGGGTGAATAGTTATTCCCAGGTTTATGATTCGATACTGATGGAAGGCGTCAACGTAGGGAGGTATGCCAAGATAAAGAGGGCGATCATTGACAAGGATGTGGATATTCCGCAGGGCATGGTTATCGGCTATGATACGGTGGAAGACAGGAAAAGGTTTTATGTGGCTGAATCAGGGATCGTCGTCGTGGCCAAGAAAACGGAGATAAGGTGATAAGAAAGGCCCGGATTTCGGATGTAAAGCAACTCCATGCCTTAATCAACAATTTTGCGCAGGAAGATTTAATGCTGCCGCGCTCTTTAAACGAGCTTTATGACAACCTGCGCGATTTCTGGGTGGCGGAGGAAAATAAGAAGATTACAGGATGCTGCGCCCTGCATATCTCGTGGCAGGAGTTAGTCGAAATAAAGTCCCTCGCGGTAATTAAGGGCTGGCAGAAAAAGGGCGTAGGTTCGCAGCTGGTTACTACCTGCATAGAAGAGGCAAAGCATTTGGGAGCAAAGAAGGTTTTCGCGCTTACCTACAAACCGGAATTCTTCAGGAAATTCGGTTTCCGCAGGGTAAGGCATACCGATCTTCCGCATAAAATCTGGGCAGAATGCATCAATTGCCCGAAATTTCCCGATTGTCAGGAAATCGCCCTGTTAAAAGAGTTGTAAATTTTTAATTTTATGTTATCATACCTGCTTTAAACCTAATAAATAAAATAAGCTAAGGAGGCAAGATGGATTATTTACTGACTGATGAGCAGAAAATGATCAGGGATTTGGCGCACAAGATTGCCGAAGAAAAAATACGGCCGGTAGCGGCTAAGTATGACGCAAGCGAGGAATACCCCTGGGATGTGATTAAGGTAATCGCCGAGTCCGACCTTTTCGGCCTTTTTATCCCTGAAGAATACGGCGGGTTGTGCGTAAATATCCTGAATCTCTGCCTGGCTACCGAAGAGTTTTCCCGCGCCTGCGGCGGTATCGCAGTCTGTTACGCCGCCTCCGCGTTAGGGACTTTTCCGATCGTGCTTTTCGGGAATGAAGAACAAAAAAAGAAATACCTCCCTGACCTGGCTAAAGGTAAAAAAGTAGCGGCCTTTGCGATTACCGAGCCAGAAGCGGGTTCCGACGCCTCAGCGATTAAAACCACAGCTAAAAAAGAGGGCGATCATTACGTTTTAAACGGGCTGAAGCATTTTATCACTAACGGCGGAGATGCGGAGACTTATGTAGTAATTGCAATGACCGATAAGAATAAAGGCGCCAGGGGCGCTTCGGCATTTATCGTTGAGAAGGGGACTAAGGGTTTTACTTTCGGGAAGAAAGAAGAGAAATTCGGAATCCGCGCTTCCTCTACGCGAGAGTTGATTTTTACGGATTGCAAAGTTCCGGCAGCAAACCTTTTATCCCGCGAAGGCATGGGTTTTATCGTCACAATGAAGACCTTTGACATGTCCCGGCCGGGAGTTGCGGCGCAGGCATTAGGGATTGCCCAGGGGGCACTGGAATTAGCGGTGAAATACGCAAGAGAGAGGCATCAGTTCGGAAAATCGATCTCCAGTTTCCAGGGTATCCAATGGATGATTGCTGATATGGCTACCGAGGTTGAGGCGGCAAGGGCGCTCGTCTATTCAGCCGCCAGGATGGTAGATGCCGGCATCAAAGATGTGTCTAAGGAATCGGCAATGGCAAAGATGTATGCCTCGGATGTGGCGATGAAGGTATCAGTTGACGCGCTGCAGATCTTCGGCGGTTACGGCTATATGCGCGACTATCCGATAGAAAAATACGTCCGTGATGCAAAGATCACCCAGATTTACGAAGGCACCAATCAGGTCCAGAGAAATATAATCGCATTACAGATTATAAAAGAATTGGCTAAGTAGGTCAGAGGTTTTGGGTTATATGAATATCATCGTCTGCATCAAGCAGGTCCCGGAAACTACCGAAGTCAGGATAAACCCGGAAACAAACACACTCATCCGTGAAGGGGTAAAATCTATTATCAATCCTTTTGATATGTACGCCATTGAGGAAGCGGTTCGCCTGAAAGAAAGATTCGGAGGCAAGAGTGCGGTAGTGACCATGGGGCCGCCTCAGGCAGAAGCTGCTTTACGGGAAGCTGTCTCTATGGGCATTGATGAAGGTTTTCTGGTCTGTGACCGCGCCTTTGCCGGAAGCGACACCTGGGCCACCAGTTATACTCTATCCGGAGCAATCAAAAAAATCGGCGCTTTTGATCTAATTATCTGCGGAAAACAGGCTTCCGACGGAGATACCGCACAGGTGGGGCCGGGTATCTCAGCGCATTTAGATATTCCGCAGGTTACTTATGTAAAAAAAATAGAGGAAGTAAAAGAGAGGTCAATGAGAGTAGAGCGGATGATGGAAGAGGGTTACGAGATAATCGAAACTCCTCTTCCGGCGCTTTTAACCGTAGTTAAAGAGATTAACGAACCGCGCATACCCTCATTAAAAGGGATGATGCGCGCAAAGAGCGCTAAGATTACTTTGTTGACGCAAAAAGAGCTTAACCTTGATCCAAACGGAATTGGTTTATGCGGTTCGCCGACGCAGGTAGTAAAGATATTCACCCCTGCGCACCGTGAGGGGGGGCAAATTTTAGAAGGTGAGCCGGAGGAAGTAGCGGAGAAATTAGCCGGGCTATTAAAAAGCGCGATTACAGGATAAATATGCCGATTCAGATAATCATAGAGAAATGCACCGGATGCACCTTATGCCTTAAGGCCTGCCCTTTTGACGCCATCCGGATGATGGACAAGCCAGCGGGCAGTGGTTTGGCTTCCCATAGCCAAAGCCACAAGAAGGCGCGCATTGATTTAAACAAATGCACCCTCTGCGGGGCCTGTGTTGATGCCTGTAAATTTAAAGCAATACTACTGGAAAAATCCCAGCCTGCCTGCGCGGTTCCCGATATAAAAGATTATAAAGGTATCTGGGTGTTTGCCGAACAGAAGAAGGGAAAAGTCCAGTCTGTGGTTTATGAATTGCTCGGCAAAGCCCATGAGTTAAGCAGGAAATTGAAATGCGAAGTAAGCGCGGTATTTATCGGAAATAATCTTAGTGACCAGATAGATGAATTATTCTGGCACGGAGCGGATAATGTTTATTTAGTTGAGGCGCCGGAAATCGCCGAATTCCAGGATGAGCCCTATACTAAGATATTTATCGAGCTGGTCCTTAAATATAAGCCGGAAATCGTGCTCTGCGGGGCAACTGCTATCGGCCGTTCGCTGATTTCCCGGGTCGCGGTAAATATAAAATCCGGTTTAACTGCCGATTGCACGGGCTTAGATATCGACCCGGATAAGAAGATACTTTTACAAACCAGGCCTGCTTTTGGCGGGAATATCATGGCAACGATTATCAGCCCGAACTTCAGGCCGCAGATGGCAACTGTCCGCCATAAAGTAATGCAGCCGATTGAGCCGGATAAGAAGCGCAAGGGTAAAGTAATAAAAGAAAACTTTAAACCGGAAATCTATGCTTCGCGCACAAAACTTCTGGATATTATAGATGAGATAGAGTCTACGGTTAACCTGGCTGAAGCCGATATTATAGTCTCTGGAGGCCGCGGGATGGGCGGGCCGGAAAATTTTAAGCTTTTAGAAGAGCTGGCCCACGCCTTGGGAGCGGCAGTCGGCTCATCGCGCGCCGCTGTAGATTCCGGCTGGATGCCGTATTCTCATCAGGTAGGCCAGACCGGCCGCACCGTAGCACCAAAGATCTATATTGCCTGCGGAATATCAGGGCAAATTCAGCATCTTGTAGGTATGTCTTCGTCAAAAATAATCGTAGCTATAAACAAAGATCCGGAAGCGCCTATCTTCAAAATAGCTACCTATGGCATCGTAGGAGACCTCTTTCAGATAATTCCCGCCTTAACTAAGAAATTCAAAGAAACCCCGAACAAATAATCCATTCAATAATTCCTATATCTACATACAATTTCATTTTTAATTAGTTTTTTGTTTAAATATGTTAAAGAATGTAAAGATTTTCCTTGACAAAAATAGACTTTTTCTTTATAATGGTTTTAACTTAGGAGAGAAAAAATGGCAGTCAATTCCGGGTTAATGACTATTGAAGATTTAGCTGATTACCTGAAAGTCACCCGCAGGACTATTTACGAGTGGCTTAAAGGCAATAAGATCCCCGCGATCAAGCTTGTGGGGCAGTGGCGTTTTAAAAAAGATAGAATCGATGCCTGGTTAGACAACCGATCAACCCTGTCTTAGAAAAGGAGACTTTTCATGCATCTGAAAAAACTCGAACTTGTCGGATTTAAGTCATTCCTGAATAAAACAACGCTGCATTTTGAGCCGGGAATTACCGCGGTAGTCGGGCCTAATGGTTGCGGTAAATCAAATATCTTTGACTCTATCCGCTGGGTGCTGGGAGAGCAATCTATCAAGTCGCTTAGAGGCTCTCAAATGGAAGATGTTATTTTTAACGGTACCGATAAAAAAGAGGCTTTGAGTATGGCGGAGGTGAACCTTACCTTTGATAACTCCAGCCGGTTTTTTAATCTTGATAATGATGAGATGGTGATTACCCGTAGGGTATTCAGGTCAGGGGAGAGCGAATACCTTTTAAATAAAAGCCTGGTACGCTTAAAGGATATCCTTGATATTCTCATGGGTACCGGTGTCGGGGCAGAGAGCTATTCATTGGTTGCCCAGGGTAAAATTGACCTGGTTTTAAGTTCGCGCCCGGAAGACCGCAGGCTTGTTTTTGACGAGGCTGCCGGGGTGACGAAATATAAATCGCAGAAAAAAGAAGCGATGAGGAAACTTGAAGAGACCGAGCAGAACCTTTTGCGCGTCAATGATATTGTTGTGGAGGTTAAACGGCAGATTGGCTCTCTTGAAAGGCAGGCGAATAAGGCGCGCAGGTACAAGGAAGTTTTTGAAGAGCTTAAGGATAAGGAAATCAGGCAGGCGGCTGTACAAAAAAAGTCTCTGCTCGACCAAAAGCAGGAGATCATCAGGCAGTTAAGCGATTTAGAAACCCGGGAAGCAGCTATGCTTGAGGTGATAAAAGAGCAGGAGGAGCGGATTAATAACCGCCGGCAGGAGATCAGGTCTCTGGAAGAGCGGATTATGGCGGTAAAAAATGAAATGCTGCAGCTTGAGAATACTGTTGTACGCAATAAGGAGCGCATAGATTTTAACCTGGAAAAAGCAAGAGAGCTTGAGAATAATCACCCTTATCTTAAGGCGCAGCTTAAGCAGGCGCAGGAAAGGCTGGCTAAAGATGAAGAAAAACTAAGGTTGGTCAAGGAAGAGTTTGCCGGGCTGGAGAAGAATATTGAAGAAAAGACTGCCCTGCTTACGGAAAAGGAAACACAGCTTGGCAGCCTCACTGAATCGATTAAATCTTCCCTTGAGGCAATATCTGAGGCAAAAAAAGGCATCCTGGAGCTGGCGGCAAGGATAAGCGGGATAAAAAATGAGATTACCGATCTCTCCGCCAAGCAGCAGGTTTTTAATGCCCGGCAGAAGAGGCTCGAGCTGGAAAAGGCCAAATGCCATGAGGAAAGGGCAGTTGCTGAAGACAGCCTCAATTCAGTAAAAGCAGAGTTAGTCTCTTTGCAGGGAAAAATTGAGGCGTTGTCAGCCGAGATTCTGCGGAATAAAGAGCAACTTTCTTCTGAAAACCAGTTGATCGCAGAGATAAATTCGCAAGCGGAAAAGCTGGAAAGGGAAACCCTGACCCTGCAGTCCCATAAAGAATTCATCGAGAAGCTCAAGAGTAAATATGAAGGGATCGGCGAGTCGATGAACGCCGTAATTTATCTAGACAGGCTGCCCAAAGACCCGTTAAGCGGGCTGGTGATCAAAGTAAGCGGCAGCGGCGGCCTCAGCGATGAAGATAAGGCTTATTTTGAACCGGCAGCCCATAAGCTCAACGGCGAAGCCAAGCCGATAGACTTAGATACCGAGAAGATCGCGCAAAAAATTGAGAAGGTTCAACAGGAGCTTTATTACCTGGAAAATGCCAGGGTACAGAAAGAGGCCCGTATCAGAGAACTCAATCTTGCTGTTTCGCAGCTCGAGCATAATCTACGCAGCGAGGATATCGCTTATGCCAATAAAAAATCAGCCTTCGATGCTTCAAGCGAACAATTTAACAAGATAAAAGAGGAGGAAGAGCTGATTAAAATAGAGCTTAACGACGTTGCCTCGGAATTGAAGACTCAGCAGTCAAAGATAACCGAGCTTAAGGTTTTGCAGGCCCAGGCAGAGGGTGAAAATACAGATAAAGAGGGGCTGATTACGCGCCACCAGGATAATATTGTATCCTTTAATACTGCCAAGGAAGAGGCGCTGGTCGCCATAGCTAAAACAAAAGCGGAGATTGATGGCTTAAAAAAACGTCTGACTTCGGACGCATCTACTTTGAAGATGATAGAATATACCTGTATTAGCGGCCGGGACAATCTTTCGAATATTCAACGGCAGATAGAGGACGAGGCGGCAAAGAAGCTGGCCTTAGAAAATGAAGCGAAAGCCTTGCAAGGCGATATCCGCAGGGCAGAAGAAGAAAAGAATATTAAACTCAAATCCCTTGAATCCCTGGATGCCGAATATTCCCGGGTTTGCCAGGGCGCCACTGATTTTATTAAAAAGATTGGACAGGACAGGAATGCGCTGGATGCTTTAAAGGGCAAGCTTTATGAGCTGCAGATGAACAGCAAAGATATCGACTTTAAATTTTTAAGCCTTAAAGAAAGGCTGCAGCAGAGTTATAAATTAGACTTAGAGATCCTGGCGTCCGAAGGCGAGCCGCAGGAGAATACGCTGCTTGCACAGGAGATAGAAACCTTAAAGCAGAAACTTGATGCATACGGCTCGGTCAACCTGGTGGCGATAGAGGAATATGACGAATTAAAGAAGCGCTATGATTTTCTTATGCAGCAGCAGGCAGATTTAAACAACGCCAAAGAATCCCTGCATGAAGCAATCCTCAAGATAAACCGCACTACAAAGAAGATGTTCCTTGAGACTTTTGAACGCGTCAGGGAAGAGTTCAGGAATTACTTCCGTCTCCTCTTTAGCGGGGGCGATGCGCAGGTCTTTTTGATCGATGAGCAGGACCCTCTGGAATCCGGAATAGAAATCATCTGCAGGCCGCCGGGGAAAAAGCTGCAGAATGTGCTCTTGCTTTCAGGCGGTGAAAAATCTCTTTCTGCGATAGCTTTAATCTTCGCTATCTTTAAAGTCAAGCCTTCGCCTTTCTGCATCCTGGACGAGATTGACGCTGCTCTTGATGAAGCAAATGTTGACAGGTATTCCAGGCTCCTGCAGGAATTTGTGCAAGCTTCACAGTTTATTGTAATTACGCATAACAAGAGGACAATCGCCAATGCCAATGTTATGTACGGCATTACTATGGAAGAATCAGGGGTATCGAAGATAGTTTCGGTAAAGTTTGCGCAGGATAAGCCGAAAGACAAAGAAACGCGTTCAGCAGACGAAGCGGTTGCGGCCTGAGAAGCCCCTTTAGTAGCAGATATTATTTTTACCTTTGTGTTTGGCCTGGTAGAGCGCTTTGTCAGAGGCCAAGATAAGTGCAGGGGGGTTATCAGCGTCATCGGGGAAAGCGGCTACGCCCATGCTGATAGTAAGTTGTTTTTTCGGCATGATATTTTCCTGGGCAAAGGCGTGGTTTCTAAAGTCTTCACTGAGGCGTTGTGCAATGGTTAGCGCCTCTTTTTTTTCGGTTTTTGGCAGGATTATTGTAAATTCCTCTCCGCCATAACGGCAGACATAATCCATTTTCCTTGACTGGTTTTTTAGCAAGTTAGCGACTTCCCGCAGGATTATATCTCCCATCTGATGGCCCAAGGTATCATTATAGACTTTGAAGTCGTCTAAGTCTATCATAATCAGGCTAAGCACGGATTTAGTCGCCTTTGCTTTTTCGATTTCAGAGTACAGCAGGTATTGAAAATAACCGTGATTCCAGAGGTCGGTGAGCTGGTCAGTATGCCCTTTGGTTACGGTTTTCTCGTAGAGATGGGAATTCTCTATTGCCAGGCCCGCCTGGTTTGCCAGCATCATCAGCATCCGGATATCGTCCTTAGTAATGGGATCATGCGTAACAAAGTTATCCGCAACTATGATGCCGTTTACTTTATCCTTTGCTTTCAAGGGGATGAGCACTACTTCTTCGGCATTCAGGAAGCGGATGAGGGGGTAATTTTTATATTTATCTATAGTTTCAGAAGTAATCTGCAGCGGCATTCCTTCTAGTGCTGCCAGAGATAGAAGGCTGGTTTCTTTATCATAGAGCGGGGCCTTTATTGAGCGTATCTGCCGGTTGAGGTTAGTTTCAAGCGAAGAGTCGCCGTTCTTATAGACATTGATTAAATCTTCAAGGTCCATTTTCTGGCTTTCAATCCGCGTCCAGATACGGCTGGCCTCATCGGCATTCTCAGGCCCGATCCCCATGCGGCCTTCGATCAACCCGTCTTTTTCGTTTACCAGAAAGAGCATTGCCCGGTTAAAGCCTAAGCCGGTATGCGCGGTCACCCCGGTAAGAATGATATAGAGTATTTCATCCAACTTTAGGGTGGTGCGCATAGCGTTGGAGATTTCATAGAGGATATTCAGCTCCAGCCTGCTGCGTTCCAGTTCCTGCTTCAGTTTCTTGATGGCTTCTTCCATAGAGAGGAATTTAGCATATTTTTAAGCTAAAGTCAATCTTATTAAGGCTAAGGTTTAGGATAAAATTTCGTTAGATTTCAGGGCTTGATACGTCTATTAAGTGAGGGCATAAGTTACGGAGCTGCCAATTCGGGAGCAGGCGACGTAACTTATCTGCCCGAACTTATCCTTGACATTTACCTGGATTAAATCAAAATTTTTTTAGGTAGATGTCAAGGATTAATTCGCAGACGGCGCTACGCGCCTATGGTTTGCGTTGCTATTTTAGCAACGTAAACCATAGGCTCATTTAAGGAGGTGAGGATAATATGATTGACAGAAAATAGCAGCTAAGTTATAATATGACTTCAACTTTTAACAAAACAGGAGGCTACCATGGGATTTGATAAGAAACCGGCAGTTAAAGAAGCCGCGCATGATATTTCAGACCGCAAGAAAGCGCTGGAGCTTGCGCTTTCCCAGATAGAAAAGCAGTTTGGCAAAGGCTCGATTATGAAGATGGGAGGGCATATTAAAGCAAATGTTCAGGCCATCCCTACGGGGGCATTAACGTTGGATTTGGCGTTGGGTGTCGGGGGGATTCCCCGGGGCAGAATTATAGAAGTTTTCGGCCCTGAAGCATCAGGAAAAACCACCCTTACTTTAACGGTTATAAGGGAAATTCAGAAGAAAGGCGGCGTAGCTGCCTTTATTGATGCCGAGCATGCCTTTGATTCGGCTTATGCCAAGATCATCGGCTTAAATTTAGAGGAATTGCTGATCTCCCAGCCGGATACCGGAGAGCAGGCGCTTGAGATTGCAGAGACGCTTGTACGTTCCAATGCCGTAGACTTAATCGTCATAGACTCAGTGGCAGCGCTTACTCCCCGAGCTGAGATAGAAGGCGAGATGGGTGACGCGCACATGGGCCTGCAGGCGAGGCTGATGTCTCAGGCATTGCGTAAACTTACCGCAGCAGTAAGCAAGTCAAATACCTGCATGATATTTATAAACCAGATCAGGGAGAAAATCGGGGTAATGTTCGGTTCTCCCGAGACTACCCCGGGAGGCAGGGCGCTTAAATTTTACTCCTCTGTGCGGCTGGACTTAAGGAAGATTGCCACCTTGAAATCCCAGGACATGGTTATCGGCAACCGGGTGAGGGCGAGGGTAGTGAAAAATAAAGTTGCCCCTCCCTTTAAAGACGCGGAATTCGAGATTTTGCATAATGAAGGAATCGCTAAAGCCGGAAGCATTATTGATGCCGGGCTTTTAACCGGCCTGATCGAAAAATCCGGAACCTGGCTGTCTTTTGCAAGCGAAAAGCTGGGGCAGGGGCGTGATGCGGCTATTAAAACATTAAAGGAAAAACCCAAGCTGCAGGATGACATCGAAAAAGAGGTCAGAAAGAATATAAGTTTAGCTTAGGTTCGGATCAGATTTTGGAGGCACGATTATGCTCAAAAAGAGATTAGTTTTAGGAGCGGCATTGCTGATCGGTTTAGCTGCAGGGATAATTATCAGCGCGCAGCTGAGAATAATGCCGCAGGCGATAAGCGAAGACATCGCCGGGCCGGATATCCAGGCTTCCGCGCTAATAGGCTTAAAGTTGGATGATGCGGTAGTAATGGTGGCGGATACTGCTGGTAAAGCGGTAGTTTCTATAAGCACAGAACGGATTTCCAGGCTGCCGGCGGCCAGGAGAATGTATTTAGGAAAGCCTTTTGGAGAAGATTCGCCTTTCGGAGGGGAAGATTCTTTCAATAAGTTTTTTGAAGACTTCTTCGGGGATATCCCCGAAAGGGAATTCAGGCAGAGAGGCTTAGGCTCGGGGGTTATCTTTGAGACAAACGGATATATCCTTACTAATGAGCACGTTGTCGCAGATGCGGATAAAATAATGGTTACGCTTTCCGACGGCAGGAGTTTTAAAGCAGAGCTCAAAGGCAAAGACTCGCGCTCTGACCTGGCGGTGATTAAGATTGATGCCAAGTCGCTTCCGGCGGCAAAACTGGGAGATTCCGCATCTTTAAAAATAGGCCAGTGGGTGGTAGCGATCGGGAATCCTTTCGCTTTTGCCATGCAGAATCCGGAACCCACGGTTACCGTCGGGGTAATCAGTGCCTTGCACCGCTCTTTAGGCAGGACGCTGGCTTTTGATAAGGATTTCAACGATTTGATTCAGACGGATGCCGCGATTAACCCCGGTAATTCTGGCGGGCCGTTAGTTAACCTAAAAGGCGAGGTAGTTGGAATCAACGTGGCGATATTTTCCACCAGCGGCGGATATCAGGGGGTAGGTTTTGCCATACCGGTGAATAATGCTAAAAGAATCATTGAAAGGCTGATAGAAGGCAAAAGGATAGTTTATGGCTGGCTCGGGGTAACAGTGCAAGACTTAAACGAAGAATTGGCAAAATATTTCGCTTCATCGGATAACAGCGGAGTGCTCATTGCCGATGTTTTGGCCGGCGGGCCGGCGGAAAAAGCCGGATTGAAAGAAGGGGATATAATTAAAAAGTTCGACGGAAAGGCAATTAATAATGTAAGGGAGCTGTTGGATGCGGTAGGTAAAAGTGATGCGGGCCGGAAGGTAACCATCTTTCTTTTGCGCAATAAAAAAGCGCTATCAGCCGAGGTTGAAGTAGGGGAACGCCCGCAGGACCTGGAAGAAAAAGAGCTGGGGATGCCTGCGGTTTCCGGCGGGTGGCGGGGTTTGCAGGTCAAGGAGCTTTCTCCTGAATTACGCCAGCAGCTTGGGCTTGGCGAGGAAGGAGGCGTGGTAATTAGCGAGGTTAAGCCTCAGAGCCCGGCAGATGAGGCGGGGCTGGCGGAAAGTGATGTAATACTTGAAATTAACCGCGAGAAAATCAACAGCCTTGCGGATTATTCCCGGGTTATAAACGTGATTAAAGGGGATGTTTTAATCCATACTGCCAGGGGATACTTCATTGTAAAAGAAGAGTAATAAATTGGCGACAGATCAATTTGAAAAAGCGAAGAATTACGCTTTTTTGCTTTTAAAATACAGGCCGCGCAGCGAAAGGGAGATGATAGCGCGGCTGAAACGAAAGAATTTTGAAGAAAAGACAATCTTTAAGGCTATTTCTTTCCTGAAAGAAAAAAAATTTCTGGACGATAATTATTTTACCTCCGCCTGGATAAATTCGCGCCTGAAGAAGCCTTATGGCTTCAGGCGGATTAAACAGGAATTGACGTTTAAGGGTATTGATCAGGAGACTATCGATAAGCAGGCTGAGTCTTGCGCAGCCGGGTATCGGGAAGAAGAAGTAGTAAAAGAATTAGCCGAAAAAGCATTTATTAAAGTAAAATCCGTTGAACCGGCTAAAGCCAGGGCACGCGTGTACGCTTACCTGATGCGCAGAGGCTTTTCACCGGAAACGATAATCAGCGTAATTAACAGCTTTCCGCGCAGCAAAAAAGGATGGAAGTTGCAGTGATCGCCGATAACTTAAGAGAAAAATTCCTGGAATTTTTTAAATCAAAGAAGCATAAGGTTATTGACAGCGATTCCCTTGTCCCCAGGGAAGATGAAACCGTGCTTTTTACGCCGGCAGGGATGAATCAGTTTAAAAAGGAATTCCTCGGGTTTAATAACGGGTTTAAGCGCGCGGCAAGTTCGCAGCGTTGCCTGCGTACCGACGATTTGGATAAAGTCGGTAAAACCGCGGCTCATCATACTTTTTTCGAGATGCTGGGTAATTTCTCTTTCGGCGACTATTTTAAGAAAGAGGCGATTTGCTGGGCATGGGAATTTTTGACTCAGGAACTTAAAATCAGTAAAGAAAGGCTTTGGATTTCCGTTTATAAGGATGATGAAGAGGCGTTACGTATCTGGAAAGATGAGGTTAAAGTCCCTGTTGAAAAAATAGTTAAACTGGGGGATAAAGACAATTTTTGGCCGGCAGAAGCAAAAGAGAAAGGGCCGAATGGCCCTTGCGGGCCCTGCTCGGAAATATTTTTTGACCGCGGAAAAGAATTCGGCTGCGGCAGGCACGCATGTTCTCCTTCCTGCGAATGCGGCAGGTTTGTTGAAGTATGGAACCTTGTCTTTACACAATTTAACCGCAAAGAAGGAGGTAAGCTTGAGCCCCTTCCGAATAAGAATATAGATACCGGGATGGGGCTGGAGCGCCTGACTGCAGTAATGGAAGACAAAGAGAGTAATTTTGAAACCTGCCTTTTCAGCCCTTTAGTTGAGCAGGTAATCTCAGAGATAAAAGTTGACCTGCCGGAAAACCGGCCCGCTATCTATGCAATCTCTGACCATCTGCGCGCGATTGTCTTTGCAATCTATGACGGGGTATTGCCGTCAAACGAAACAAGGGGTTATGTAGTCAGGAAGATCATCCGTAAAGCGTCCTTGCATCTTACTACGCTGGGGGTCAGGAGGCCGTTTTTATACCGTATGGTGCATACGCTTAGCGAGATAATGAAGGTCCCCTACCCGCAGCTAGCCAGCCGCAGGGAGAATATTGCCCAGATTATCCTTGCCGAGGAAGAGAACTTCAGGGAGATTCTGGTTTCATCTGAAAATATCTTCGCGGAAAGGTTCAGCGTTCTGGTGCATAAACCTGACCCTGAAAAAGCCGGCAAGATAGCCTTTGAACTTTACGATACTAAGGGCATACCTTTTGAACTAACTAAGGAGTGGCTGGATAAGCATACAATCGCAGCTTCCGAAAAAGTTTTCCATAGCTGCCTTGAAGAAGCGAAAACGCGCTCAAAAAAACACAGCAATATGAAGGGCGAGGTATTCTCCGGCCAGGACGCATACTTATCGTTAAAAGACACGGTTTTTACCGGCTATAAACAATTATCGCAGAAAGCAAAAATCCTGCGTGTTATCAAAGGCAATGCGCCAGCAAAAAAGATCAGTGAGGGCGATGAAGCTGTAGTCGTACTGGATAAGACCTGTTTTTATGCGGAATCCGGCGGGCAGGTGGGTGATGACGGCAGGATTATTAAGGGTAAGAATATATTTGAAGTTTCCGATACAAAAAAAGTGGGTAGGGTTTTTATTCATTTAGGCAGGGTTAAGCAAGGGAGTTTTCGTCCGCTGGATGAAGTACAAACACAGGTAGACAGCGAAAAAAGGATAGCTGTAGCAAGGAACCATACCGCGACCCACCTTCTGCAGGCAGCCCTAAGAAAAGTCTTAGGCGAGCATGTCAGGCAGCAGGGGTCGCTGGTTTCCGACGAAAAACTGCGTTTTGATTTTACGCATTTCAAAGATATTACAGATGATCAGCTGCGCAGGATTGAAGAAGTAGTTAACGGATGTATTTTAGATAACTGCAAGTTAAGCGCTAAAGAGATGCCCCTGGCAAAGGCAAGAAAAAGCGGCGCCCTGGCTTTTTTCGGGGAGAAGTACCAGGGCAGAGTGCGGGTGGTGGTAATCGGAGGTTTTTCAAGCGAATTATGCGGCGGCACCCATCTTGAAGCAACCGGACAGATTGGAGTTTTTAGGATTACCCAGGAAGGTTCTATTGCTTCGGGAGTCAGAAGGATAGAAGCCGTTACCGGCTACCAGGCGTATAAGAGGACCGAAACAGAGGAACTATTCATTAAAGAGGTATCGCAGGAGCTGGGTGTACCGCCGGAAAGCGCGCTTAGCGAATTAAAAAAAAGGCTTGCGAGAATCAAAGAGCTGGAAAAACAGCTTATTCAGCAGAAATCAAATATCGCAAAAAATTCGGTAGATTCGATTATCAGCAGGGCAGAAAGTTTAAATCAGGTGAAATTTATTTCTGATGTATTAGAAGGTGCGGATATGGATTTCTTAAGAAAAACCGCTGATTTAATCAAGCAACAGGCCGCTTCGGCGGTGATTGCTCTGGGTGCCACGGCTCAGGAGAAAGCGATGCTGGTGGTGGCAGTTACCTCTGATTTGATAGAAAAGGGATTTGACGCTTCTAAGCTGATTGCCAAACCCGCCCGGATACTGGGAGGAAGCGGCGGCGGGAGAAAAGATTTCTCGCAGGCAGGAGGCAGAAACCCACAAATGATGCAGGAGGCTTTTAAAGAGATCAGGGACTCTTTAAAAGGATAAAGATGAAGATAATCCGTTATAACAGCCAAAAGCTTAATAAAATTTACGACCGCAGGTTTATCCGCCCTAGGCGCATCGAAGAAAGAGTAAAGAAGATCATTGATGATGTCAGGCTTTTGGGGGACGAGGCGGTAATCAAATATACGCGTAAATTTGACGGGCCGAAACTTACCCTCCGGCAGCTGAGGGTTTCTTCCGCAGAAATCAGCGGGGCATATCAGAATATCAGCCCGAATTTTGTATCAAGCCTTAAAGTAATCATAGATAATATAATCTGTTTTTACCGCAGGTCAATAAAGAAATCCTGGAAGACCCGCGCATCCGAAGGGGTTATAATCGGCGAGAATTATTCGCCGCTTGAAAAAGTCGGTGTCTATATCCCTGCGGGTACGGCGCCGCTTGTCTCCTGTGTCTATATGTCGGTTCTACCGGCAAAGATAGCGGGTGTCGGAAAAATAATTTTAGCCAGTCCTCCGGATAAAAACGGATTTATAAATCCGCATATCTTAGTTGTTGCGGATCTCTTAAAAGTTGATGAGATTTACAGGGTTGGGGGCGCGCAGGCAATCGCCGCACTTGCTTTAGGGACAAAGACTATCCCGCGCGTAGATAAGATTGTCGGCCCGGGGAATACCTATGTCAGCGAAGCGAAAAGGCAGGTATTCGGTTATGTAGATATAGATATGATCGCCGGGCCTACGGAACTGGTGATTATCGCAAACCGCTATAGCGACCCGCGCTTTATTATCGCCGACTTAAAGGCCCAGGCAGAACACGCTCAGGGCCTGGCTATCTTAATCACTAATTCCAAGAGCCTGGCTAAGGAAGTGAAATCCCGGGCCACAGATGTTAACGGCTTTATTATACTTACGGAAAACCTGATTCAAGCCGCTGATATAGCAAACAGGATTGCCCCCGAGCACCTTGAGATACTGGTGAATAACCCCAGAAAACTGCTTAAAGGGATAAATAATGCCGGGGCGATATTCCTGGGGCCATTCAGCCCGGCTGCAGTAGGCGATTACGTTGCCGGGCCAAGCCACGTGCTTCCCACACAGGGAACAGCAAGATTCTTTTCAGGGCTTTCGGTGTGCGATTTTCTCAAGAGCAGCCACTTAATCAGTTATTCAAAAAAGGCCCTTGAGAAAGATAAGGAAGTCCTGGAAAAAATCGCCTCTATTGAGGGGTTGACGAAACACCAGGAGTCGGTGAAGGTTCGCTTTGTTTAATTGTTCTTTTTGCCTGCGGCCAATTGTT
>CAYNRN010000002.1:0-30242 GCA_964399915.1 uncultured Planctomycetales bacterium | reverse complement strand
ACAAAAGAAACCGATATAACCGTAAAGCTGAATATTGACGGATCGGGTGAGTCGAAGATTAACACCGGCATAGGCCTACTTGACCACATGCTTGAGCTATTTGCGTTCCATGGCTTATTTGATTTAGATATTACTGCAAAAGGCGATCTTAAAGTAGATATTCACCACACAAATGAAGATATCGGAATTGTCCTAGGCGGAGCATTTAATAAAGCCTTGGGCGATAAAAAAGGAATAAAAAGATTCGGTTCTGCTTCTATACCTATGGAGGAGATAACAGCAAGCGTTGCGCTTGATATAAGCGGAAGAGGTTCATTGAAAATAACCTTAGGTCAGCCTGGGTTAGGATATGAGGCTCCTGTGAGTCAGGACGGATATGTGATTAAAGATGCCGAGCATTTTTTTGATGCTTTTGCAAAACACTTGGGAGCGAATTTAAACATAAAAATTGAACCCCTAAGCAAAGATTTACACACTACCCTGGAGCCGGTGTTTAAGGCCCTTGGGAAAGCGCTTGATGAGGCCACCCAGATTGATCCCCGTAGAAAAGGCATACCTTCTACAAAGGGGATAATCGATTAAATTACTGGTTACGAGAATATGATCGCGGTTATTGACTATGGAATGGGCAATATCCACAGCGTCAAAAAGGGATTAGAGCTTTTTGGCGCAAAGGTTGTAGTTACCTGTAAGGCAGATGATATTGCTAAAGCGGATAAATTAGTTTTGCCGGGTGTTGGGGCTTTTGATGATGCCATGCAGGAATTAGAGAATTACGGCCTCGATAGAGCTATTAAGCAGGCAATATCGGATATAAAGCCGTTTCTGGGGATTTGCCTGGGGATGCAATTATTATTTGAAGAGAGCGAAGAAGCAAAGAGAAAGCGCGGGCTGGGTATTTTAAGGGGCAGGATAAGGCGCTTTGCCGCAAAGCGCACCCTCAAAGTGCCGCATATGGGTTGGAATAGTTTAAAGGTCGCAAGGTCGCAAGGCCACAAGGTCGCCTGCGCTTTATTAAAAGATATATCCGACGATTCCCATGTCTATTTCTGCCACTCGTACTACCCGGTTCCTGACGATAAAGGCGTGATTGCGGCGGTTTGCGATTATGGCGGAGAGTTTGCGGCGGCGTTATGCAGAGGTAATATTTACGGCGTGCAATTCCATCCGGAAAAAAGCCAGGCTGTAGGGTTGAAGATTTTAGAGAACTTCGTTAAACTATGCTGATTATACCTGCAATCGACTTAAAAGACGGATGCGTGGTGCGTTTTGTACAGGGCCGTCTGAATAAAAAAGTATATTCTGCTGATCCGCTTAGGACCGCCAGGCTCTGGGTAAGCCAGGGAGCAAAGATCCTGCATGTTGTAGATCTAGACGGAGCTATAGGCGGAGTACCGAAGAATCTTATGCTTTTGAAAAAAATCGTCGAAAATTCCGGTATCCCTGTGCAATTCGGCGGCGGGGTTAGGAATATCCCGCTAATAAAAAAACTGCTTGGCTGGGGGGTTGCGCGCATCATCCTCGGGACAAAAGCGGCAGAAGACAGGATTTTCCTGGAAAAAAGTCTAAAACTTTTTAGACGTAAAGTAACGGTAAGTATAGACGCCAGAAACGAAAAGTTAATGATAAAAGGATGGAAGGACGGCGCTTGCGGCATAAATATCTATAATTTTGCCCTGCAGCTTAAAAAATCAGGCCTGGGTGAAATAATTTATACCGATACCTCTAAAGACGGGACACTAAAGGGCCCGAATATAAAGGGAATCAAGGCAATGCTTAAAAGGAGCGGCCTTAAGATAATCGCTTCCGGAGGTATATCGTCCCTTGATGACTTGCGCAGTTTAAAGCCTTTGGAGGAGAACGGGCTTTCGGGTATAATTGTGGGCAAAGCTCTTTATGAGGGGCGCTTTACGTTAAGAGAAGCCATGCAATTTTCTTAAAACCTAAGGAGGAGGCTATGGGAAAAAAAGTTTTTGCTTTTCTTTGTGTCTGTATATTAATTCTTTCTCTAAGCGGTTGCGCTACCTGTAGTAAACAGAACGATTTGGAGCTCCAGGGTTTAAGGAATCAGGTTGCAGTGCTTGAAGCACAGGTAAGCGGCAGGGATAGCGAAATAGCTGCTTTAAGAGAATCTCTGCGGCAAGCCGAAGAGCAAGGGGTAGCCGCCGGAGAGGTAAAATCAAAGCCGACAGCAAAACAAATCCAGACAGCCCTGAATAATGCCGGGTTTAATCCGGGGCCGATAGACGGGAAGATCGGTAGGCAGACAAAAGAGGCAATTAAAAAATTCCAGGAAGCAAACAGCTTAAAAGCTGACGGTAAAGCCGGCAAGGAAACCTGGGCGGTTCTAAGACAGTATTTAGAAAAAGGGATAAAGTAAAAAACAAAACACAAAGCATGTTAACTAAGCGCATTATTCCCTGCTTAGACATAAAAGACTGCCGCGTAGTCAAAGGAGTCAAGTTTTTAGGCTTACGCGATGCAGGCGACCCGGTAGAGGTGGCAAAAGCCTATGACAGGCAAAAGGCGGATGAACTGGTTTTCCTTGATATTACCGCCAGTTTCGAAAAGAGGAAGACTTTGATCCGCCTCGTCGAAGAGATCGCCAGGAATATCTTCATGCCTTTTACGGTAGGAGGAGGAATCAGGGATACTGCGGATATCAGGGATCTTTTAAACGCCGGAGCGGATAAAGTATCGATTAATACCTCTGCGGTAAAATACCCCGATTTAGTTGATCAGGCTTCGGCTAAATTCGGAAGCCAGTGCATAGTGCTGGCGGTAGACGCCAAGAAAGCACTAAGTACTAAGGAAAGAGGATTAAGGTGGGAGGTATACATAAACGGAGGGAGGACTCCGACGGGAATAGATGCCGTCAGCTGGGTAAAGGAAACGGCCAAGCGCGGTGCCGGGGAGATACTTTTAACTAGTATGGATTCTGACGGGACCAAAGAAGGTTATGATATAAATCTTACAAAGGAAATTTGCGATTGCGTTAATATCCCGGTTATCGCTTCTGGGGGAGCCGGGAAATTAGAGGACTTCTTTGAGTGTTTCGAAAAGACAAATGCCGATGCCGTGCTGGCAGCTTCAGTATTCCACTATAACGAGCTTAGCGTAGGTGAGGTTAAAAACTTTTTGAAAAGAAAGGGAATAGCGGTCAGGTTATGAAAAAGATAAGCCCCAAAAGTTTAAAATTTGATAAACAAGGCCTGATTCCGGCGATTATTCAGGACTACAAAAGCGGAGAAGTCCTGATGCTGGCTTATATGAATGCTGAATCCCTCCGGCGCACTTTGAAATCCGGGAAAACCTGTTTTTGGTCGCGCTCAAGAAAAGAATTCTGGGTTAAAGGGGCAACTTCAGGGAATTACCAGTATGTGAAATCCGTGGCTTTCGATTGCGACTTAGACGCGCTGTTGATTAAGATCCGCCAAAAGGGGGTCGCCTGCCATACAGGCAACCGGAGCTGTTTTTACAGAAGGATGAAATAGCAGAGTATGTTTTACCCCTCGCTTAAGGAATTCCTAAAATTATCAGGCAGATTTAACGTGGTGCCGGTATATAAACAGATAAACGGCGATTTAGACACTCCGGTTTCTGCCTTCCTGAAGCTTGAAAAAAACGGCTATGCTTTTTTATTTGAGTCTGTAGAAGGACAGGAAAAGGTTGCGCGGTTCTCTTTTCTCGGCTCTCAGCCAGAATTGATATTCAGCAGTAAAGGGAAAAACATCCGTATTAATTATGGGCAGGGGAAACAGAATTGTTTTACTACGAAATCTACTCCCTTTGATGAGATTGCCAGGATAATGCGCGGTTTCCGCGCCGCAAAAGTCAAAGGGTTGCCGCGTTTTTACGGCGGATTGGTCGGGTATGCCTCCTATGATATGGTCAGGTTTATAGAAGACATACCGGATACTAATCCGGACGGGCTGGATATCCCGGATTGCGTTTTTATGCTTACCAGCACGCTGCTTTTATTTGACCATTTGAATCACACCATAAAGATTGTAAGTAATGCTATATTTCCGGATAAAAGCGCAGACGTAAAAGAGAAGACCAGGGCATACCAGCAAGCGGTCAGCCAGATAGAGGAGATTCATGCAAGGCTGTCTAAACCGCTTTCCGGGCTTAATTCCCCTTCTCGGCATAAAATCAGGCCTGCGGTTAAGTCTAATTTCAGCAAGGCCGAGTTCAAAAAAACGGTATTAAAATGTAAAAAATATATTAAGGCGGGAGATATAATTCAGGTCGTGCCCTCCCAGAGGTTAACGGCGAAGATAGGCAAGCCGGCGTTTGATGTTTACAGAAGCCTGCGCAGCCTCAATCCCTCGCCGTATATGTTTTTTCTTCAGCTGCCGGATTACGCTCTTGCCGGGGCATCTCCCGAAATGCTGGTCAGGCTTGAAGATGGTACGGTTTCAACCAGGCCGATAGCAGGTACCCGGCCGCGCGGGAGGAATCTTACGGAAGATAATCGCCTTGCGGCAGAGCTTCTAAACGACAAAAAAGAAAAAGCAGAGCACCTGATGCTGGTAGATTTAGGCAGAAACGATTTGGGGCGAGTTTGCAAAGCAGGGAAAGTCTCTGTAAGCGAATTCATGAAGGTAGAAAAATATTCCCACGTTATGCATTTAGTCAGTGAAGTCAGAGGCGCCTTGGACGGCAGGTATGATTATATCGGGGTTTTGAAATCATGTTTTCCCGCAGGCACAGTTACCGGGAGCCCTAAGATCCGCGCGATGGAGATTATTGATGAGATAGAGAATATCCGCAGGGGACCCTATGCCGGTTGCGTCGGATATTTCAGTTTTTCGCGCAATATGGATACATGTATCACGATAAGAACGGTTATCATTAAAGATAATACCGCCTATATTCAGGCAGGCGCTGGGATTGTAGCGGATTCCGTCCCCGAAAGGGAATATTCCGAAACGATGAATAAGGCAAAGGCGATGCTGGAAGCAATATCATAAAAAAGGAGGAAGTAGAAAATGGCAGTACACATCAGGTTAAGAAGGATAGGCAAGCGGCCAAAGAAAAAACCGCATTTCAGGATCAGCGTTTTTGACGAACGCAAGGCGCGCGACAGCAGGTTTATCGAGCAGCTGGGTTATTATAATCCGGCCAGCGGAGAAGCGAAGATAAATAAAGAACGCATCCAGCAATGGATCAAAAACGGAGCGCAGCTTTCCAATACGGTCAAAAGCCTGCTTAAGAAAAAAGAAAAGGAGAGTTAAAATGCCTCAGGGACAGACACTTAATCCGATAATGAACCTTTTCCCTCTGTTGCTGATATTTGTAATATTCTATTTTCTGATTATCAGGCCGCAGAAGGCAAAAGATAAAGAGCATAAAAAGATGATCGCTAACCTCCAGAAAAATGACGAAGTAGTAACTACCAGCGGCATCCACGGCACGGTAGTCAATGTCAAGGATAAAACCGTTACTTTACGCATAGACGATAACGTCAAAGTGGAGCTTGAGAAAAGCTGCGTTGCTTTTGTAAAAGGCGCGGCAGCAGTTAAGGAAAGTTAAGATGCATAAGAAGATAATCTATAAGGCGCTGCTGATACTGGCGGTGATAGGCATAGCTGTTTATTTCACTTTCCCCCTGGGCCGCAGGATTAACCTGGGCTTGGATTTAAAGGGTGGGATGCACCTGGTTCTTAAGGTCGATACTTCCAAATTGTCCCCTGAAGCTAAAGAAGGGGCGGTAGATCGGGCCCTGGAAGTAATCAGGAACCGTATAGACGAATTCGGGGTCAGAGAGCCTTCTATCCAGAAACAGGGTGAGGAGGAAATCGTAGTTCAGCTGCCCGGCGTTACCGATAGGAATCGCGCAATTGAGCTGATCGGTAGGACAGCGCTTCTTGAATTTAAATTGGTATCCTCCGATGCTCAACTCTATTCCCAGGCGCAAGCCGGCACTATCCCCGAAGGGTATGAATTTAAATATTCCTCTGATAATAATGAACCGCTGCTCATTGAAAAAACGGCAGCAATTACCGGAAGCGCCCTAAGCAGCGCTTCGGTAAGATTCGACCAGAGCCAGTTTAACGAACCGATTGTAACGCTGCAATTCAATTCCGAAGGCGCGAAAAAGTTCGCTGAGATTACCAGTAATAATGTAGGCAGGCGCCTGGCTATAGTGTTAGACGGCAAAATTCAGTCTGCCCCCACCATAAAAGAAGCAATCCCTTCGGGAGAGGCGGTGATTAACGGCAGATTCACTATTGAACAGGCTCAGGATCTGGCTCTTATCTTAAGAGTCGGTGCTCTCCCTGCGCCGATGTATATTGAAGAAGAGAGGACTATCGGCCCGCTTTTAGGCCAAGACTCGATAAATAAAGGCGTCAAGGCAAGCATCGTCGGCGGTTTACTGGTGCTTTTTTTTATGGCCGTATATTACCTGGTTGCCGGGTTAGTGGCGGATGTCGCATTGACCCTTAACCTGTTGTTTATCTTAGGTTGTATGGGCATACTGCCGTTTATTTTTCCCGGAATAGCCGCTACTTTAACCCTGCCCGGCATAGCAGGTATTGCGCTTTCTCTGGGTATGGCAGTAGATGCCAATGTGCTGATCAATGAACGCGTGAGAGAGGAACTTAGTACGGGTAAGTCTTTACGTTCGGCAATCTCAACCGGATACTCAAAGGCGTTTAGCGCTATCTTTGATTCGAATATCACTACCCTGATAGCGGCATTTTTATTATTCCAATTTGGCACGGGCCCGATCAGGGGCTTCGCGGTAACCCTGACCATCGGCCTTATCGCCAGTTTATTTACGGCGATCGTTGTGACCCGCACTATTTTTGAGATCATGATCGAATGGGGAATGCTAAAAAATTCCCTGCCCATGCTTAAACTGACCAGAGAAACTAAAATGGATTTTATCGGAAAGCGCAGGATATTTTATGCGATTTCCCTGATAATCATAATTACCGGCCTGGTATTTTTCTTTAAACGCGGCCAAAGCGCTTACGGAATTGATTTTGCCGGAGGGCAGCTTCAGGAATACAGTTTTAAAGACCCCGTGCATATTGACGAAATCCGCCTCCTGCTTAAGGAATCGGGGATAAGCGATGCTACAATTCAGCAGTTTAAGGAAAATCCCCGGGTTGTCCTGATTAAGACTCCGCAGGATAAGGCTTCGGATGTGATTTCAGGCAAGCTGATTGAGCGTTTCCCGGACCAGGACGTGCAGATTTTAAGGATTGAGAAGGTCGGCCCGGTAGCGGGGAAGCACTTAAAGGAAAAAGCGCTAAAGGCTTTGATTTGGGCCTTGATCGGGATATTAGTCTATGTGGCTTTGCGTTTTAAGCATATTAATTTTGCCGCAGCCGGAGTGATTGCCCTCTTTCATGACGTATTGGTAGCGTTAGGGTTTCTGATGATTACCGGCAGGCAGATTGACCTTCTGACTATTACGGCATTTTTGACTATCGCCGGTTATTCCATAAACGATACCATCGTAATCTACGACCGGGTAAGAGAGAATAGCCGTATTAACAGGAAACTCAGCCTTTATGAGCTGATAAATCTAAGCGTCAATCAGATGTTGGGCAGAACAATTTTGACTACGGCAGTCACCCTGCTGGTAGTCATAGCCATATTCTTCTACGGCGGCGAAGTTCTAAGCAATTTTGCTTTTACGCTGATCGTGGGATTCATCGCCGGCGTATATTCAACGATTTATATCGCTTCTCCGCTGGTGCTTGCTTGGCAGGGAAAGAGGAAAAAAGTGTAATCTCCCGATGTTTAAATCTTTCAAGCTTTATTCCGGCGGCAGGATCGTTTTTGAACAGGCCCTGCCGCTTTTAATTGAATTCGGTTATAAAAGGCAGGATAACGTGCAGGAGGAGGGCGACTTTTCCAGGCGCGGGAATATCCTGGATATCTTTCCTTTTGCATTTGAACTTCCCATACGCGTTGAGGCAGCCGTCGCCGACAGAATAGAAAAAATCAGCACCTTTGACCCCAAGAGCGGCGCTCCTCTCTGGTATCATAAGATAGCGATAATCCTCCCCGTAAGAAATCCGCGCGCCTTAAGGCCTCTTCCACTGACAGAAGAATTTCCGGTTAATAATTTTGTTGACCTTGATCCCGGTGATTTTGTTGTACATACGCAATACGGCATCGGAAGATTTCTCGGGATGGAGATGATCAAATCGCAGGGCAGGGAAAAAGACCATCTGGTAATAGAATATGAGAATAATGAAAAACTTTTTGTGCCGGCGGAATCCATGCATCTGGTCCAGAAATATATCGCCTTTGCCCATCGCAGGCCGAAATTATTCAAACTCGGCAGCCGTAAATGGCAAAGGGTTAAAGAGAGCGCGCGAAAAGGCATCCAGAAGATGGCCTGGGAACTCCTTTCCTTAGAGGCGATGCGCAGGTCAACGAGCGGTTTTAGATTCGCCGCAGATACCGATTGGCAAAAAGAGTTCGAGGCATCATTCCCTTTTAAGGAGACGCCCGATCAGGCAAAGGCGACACATGAAGTAAAAGAGGATATGGAGTCGTCTAAACCTATGGACAGGCTGCTTTGCGGGGATGTCGGATACGGAAAGACCGAGGTTGCGATGCGGGCGCTTTTTAAGGCAGCGATGAACAATAAACAGGCAGCTTTCCTGGTTCCCACAACCATACTTGCCGAGCAGCATTACCAGAATTTGCTTAAGAGAATTAAGGAGTTTCCGGTGAATATCCAGATGCTCTCACGCTTCCGTACAAAACACCAGCAGTCCCAGATTATTGAAGGCTTGGCGAAGGGAAGCGTAGATGTTGTTGTCGGTACGCACAGGCTTTTATCAGACGATATAGTCTTCAAAGATTTGGGACTGGTGATTATCGACGAAGAGCAGCGTTTCGGGGTTAAGGCAAAAGAAAAGCTTAAATCATTACGCCTTGCCTGCGATGTCCTGACATTAACCGCTACTCCCATACCTAGGACGCTTTATATGAGCTTGATGGGCGCAAAAGACCTTTCGGCGATTAATACCCCTCCTCAAAACAGGTTGCCTATCAAGACAATTGTGGTAGAATATGACGAAGATATTCTTAAGCAGGCGATCTCAAGAGAGCTTTCCCGTAAAGGGCAGGTTTTTGTAGTGCACAATCGCATTGAGGATATCGATAAACTTAAAGAAAAGATATTGCGCATTCTGCCGGACGGGATAAAATGCGCGGTCGCTCACGGACAGATGCCTGCCAAATCGCTTGAAGCGGTAATGACGGCGTTTCTCAGGGGAGAGATCGGGGTTCTGATTTCTACAATGATTATTGAATCCGGAATAGATATCCCTAACGTTAATACCATCATTGTCAATCAGGCGCATACTTTTGGTTTGTCCGACTTACATCAGCTGCGCGGGAGGGTAGGAAGGTTCAACCGCCCGGCATATGCGTATTTTCTGATTCCTCGCAACCTGGTATTAGACAGCGACGCAAAAAAAAGATTATCTGCGATCGCCGAGCATTCTCAGCTAGGGGCAGGGTTTAGGATCGCCATGGAAGACCTGGAGTTGCGCGGAGCCGGCAATATACTCGGGGCCCAGCAGCACGGCTTTATCTACGCAGTCGGTTTTGACCTTTACTGCAGATTATTGCGCGAAGCAATAAGCACTTTTAAAAAAATAGGGACTGCCAATGTCTAAGATTCTCAGGACTATCCTGATATTATCATTTCTGGCCTCATGCTCCATATTCAATGCTCCATACTCATACTGCCTTGATAAGATCGTCGCTATCGTCAATGACGATGTAATTACGCAGAAAGACCTCAACGATTTTCTCAACTTCATGCGCTTACAAATGAGCTCCGAATACCGGGGCAGGGAGCTAGAGAGCAAAATCCAGGAGGCTAAAGTTGACCTTTTAAACAGGCTAATCGAGGACCGGATTATCCTGCAGGAAGCCGTTCTTCAGAAGGGCAGCGTTGAAGAGTCAAGGGTAAAGGCGCGCATCGATGAAATACGTGCCAGGTATCCTTCTGATGTACTCTTTCAGAGAGCGTTGACCCAACAGGGTTTATCGCAGGCAGATATAGAAAATAAGATCAGGGAACAGATGCTCACATACGGCTTAATCGACGCTAAAATCAGGAGTAAGATAATCGTTACACCAAAGGAAGTAACAGATTTTTATGAAAAAAATTATTCGCAATTCGTAACCGGAGAGGAAAGGCGCCTTGAGCTTATTGCCCTTGACGATCCCCTGAAAGCAGAAGAAATCTACCAGAAACTTAAATCCGGCGGTGATTTTTCTTCTACCGCAAAGGAGTATTCGCTTTCATATAACACCATCTCAGTAAAGAAGGACGGCCAGCTGAATAAAGAGATCGAAGGAGCTGTTTTCTCTCTTCGGCAGGGAGAGGTCTCCAGGCCGATAAAGTTGCAGGAGACCTATTATATCATGCGGATAAATGAGGTATTGCCATCCCGTCAGGAAACCCTCTTGGATTGCAAAGAGAGGATATTTAATTATATTTTTGAAACAAAGATGCAAGAATCTCTTGCCAAATGGTTAGATGAGCTTAAGTCTAAATCCTACATCAAAATCCTGCAGAATTAAGCGGTTAAAAATCGGGATTACTCTGGGAGACCCTTCCGGAATCGGCCCGGCGGTAGTCGCCGGGGCGCTGAAAAGTACCGGCCGGATAGCTGATTTCACTATTATCGGAAGCGGATATGTATACCGCAAGGCCGGCGGCTTGCAGCTTGGAGCTGTAAGGCCTAGGTTTATAGACATAGATAATGTACGACATAAGGCTTTCCGCTTCGGTAGGATAGACGCCGAATACGGCAGGGCCTCCATTGAATATATTGACAGGGCCTTAGGCCTGTTAAGCTCAGGCGATATTGATTGCCTGGTAACCGCCCCGATTTCAAAAGAAGCGGTCAGCCTGGCCGGAAATAAAAATTTTACCGGGCACACTGAATATCTCGCCGAGAAAACCGGGGTAAAGAATTTCTCTATGATGTTATTGAACCGGTGCCTTAAGTTTTTTACGGTAACCCGGCATATAAGTTTACGGGATGTTTCGGACAGGGTTAAGCAAAGGGATATCATCAACTGCGTAATCCTAGCCGATTCGGCTTTAAAGAAATTATTTCTTGTTGCTAAACCGCGTCTGGTGGTAATGGCCTTAAACCCGCACGCATCGGATGGCGGCCTGTTTGGGAACGAAGAGACACTGGTAATCGCCCCGGCGCTCAACAAATGCCGCAACAGGCAGGTCCGCTTGGACGGTCCGCTTGCTGCCGATGCAGCAGTAGGTTTATTGAAAGACGGGCTTTATGATTGTGCGATAGCCATGTATCATGACCAAGCGATGATTCCGTTAAAGCTGATTGACAGGCATTCCGGAGTCAACCTGACCGTTGGCCTGCCTTTTGTAAGGACTTCACCTCTGCACGGAACCGCTTTCGATATCGCCGGTAATCCGCGCGCTGCCAACCCATCCTCATTTATTGCGGCAATTAAACTTGCGGCTAAATGCGCATTAAACCTAAAAAGAGCTTAGGGCAGAATTTCCTGGTAGATAAGAATATCCGCTTAAAGATAATCGAGGCCTGCGGTTTTTCTAAAGAGGATATAGTTCTGGAGATAGGCCCGGGCAGCGGAGAGATGACTCAGGAGATCGCCCCAAAAGTAAAACGGGTACTGGCAGTTGAAATTGACAAAAATTTATGCGATGCCTTACGCAGGCGTTTTGCGCTCGGTAAAAACGTGACGATAGTCAACGGCGATATATTAAAAACTGACCTTAGCCCATATTTTAAGAGGCATATTCATAGAGTTAAAGTATTCGGGAATATCCCATATTATATAACCACCCCAATCTTAGGGCGGATTTTTAAATACCGCAAGCATATCAAAACGGTATTTCTGACAGTGCAAAAAGAATTTGCCGCGCGCCTGGCGGCGCCTGCCGGCAGCAGAGTTTACGGCTCATTGAGTTGTTTTGTCCGTTATTATTCCGAACCGAAAGTCCTTTTTACGGTAAAAAATGCCTGTTTTTACCCTAAACCTAAGGTAGACTCCAGCTTCCTTAGGCTTGAGTTAAAGGAAAAACTGCCTGCAGGGAGAAAAGAGGAGGCTTGTTTTTTTGCTGTCGTCAGGGCCGCTTTCGGGCAGAGAAGGAAGAAAATAAAAAATTCGCTTACCCGGCTATTGGAGAAGGAAGAGATCGAAACCATCCTTAAAGAGTGCGGTATTCAAGCGGATACGCGGGCAGAATCTTTAGATTTGGCTGATTACTTAGCTATTGCCTCAAGCATAAAAAAGTCAAAAAAAATATTGACAAAACCCTAAGAATAGTCTATACTTACACCTTTATCACAATCCCCAAATAACCATTGGGTTCTGAAGAAGAATTTGCACAAAATTCTTTATGGCTGGGTTTTGTTCGTATTTAAAGGCGGAGCTATTTACCGTCGGGCTTTTGCGCTGGAGTAGCTCAGTCGGTAGAGCACGTCCTTGGTAAGGACGGGGTCACGGGTTCGATTCCCGTCTCCAGCTTGGAAATAAAACTTCGTATACCATGAGAGAGATCATTACTTTGGAGTGCGGCTCCTGTAAAAACAGGAATTATACTACGACAAAAAACAAGAAAACTCAGGCTGAAAAACTTGAATTAAACAAGTTTTGTAAGTTCTGCCATAAGCACACGCCGCATAAGGAAATAAAATAACTCAAATGCAGCTCTCGGCGATAAATAATTTTAGGAGCGTCGGTTAATGGCAAACCACCGGTCTCCAAAACCGGGACTGCAGGTTCGAGCCCTGCCGCTCCTGTAAATCTAGGCTCGAAATAAAAAAGATGAATATTTACAAGAAGATTACTCAGTTTGTATCGGAAGTAAAACAGGAGTTGCTGAAGGTTTCCTGGTCAAGCCGCCAGGAGTTAATGGGCGCTACCGTGGTAGTAATAACCATCACCGCTATCGTAGCCGTCTTTATCGGCATAGTGGACCTGCTTCTCTCCAAGGCGCTGAGTATGATTTTTAGTTAAAAGGAGCCGCTTAATTGAAACATTGGTATGTTGTTCATACTCAGACAGGTTCGGAAGAGAAGGTAAAGACTGCCCTGGAGAAAGGGATCGTTCAATCCGGATTAAATGAGACGGTCAGCCAGGTAATTATCCCTACCGAGCAAATCTCTGAAGTACGTTCCGGGAAAAAAAGGATTTCTCAAAGGAAGTTCTTCCCCGGATACCTGCTGGTTGAGGCGGACTTAAGCGAGCAGGCATATTTGTTTATTAAAAATACCCCTGGCGTTACCGGATTCATCGGGCTAGGCAAGAAACCTATGCCGCTGCCGCAGAAAGAAGTCGACAGTATTTTAAAGAGGACGCAGGATACGCAGGTCAAACCAAGCCCCAAGATAGTTTTTGATATCGGAGAGCAAGTCAGGATAAAAGACGGCCCTTTTGTGAATTTTAACGGAAGTATCGAAGAGATCCACCCGGAAAAGGGCAAACTAAAGGTAAGCGTTTCCATATTCGGCAGGTCGACTCCGGTTGAATTAGAGTATTGGCAGGTGGAAAAGATATAGCCATGGCTAAAAAAATCAACGCCCAAATTAAATTATATGTTGCGGCTGCGCAGGCGAATCCGGCTCCTCCGGTAGGGCCTGCTTTAGGCCAGCACGGCGTCAATATTATGCAGTTTTGCAAGCAGTTTAACGACCAGACCAAAGGCAGAGACGGATTGATCCTGCCGGTAGTCATTTCAGTATATGAAGACCGCACTTTCAGTTTTATTATTAAGAGCCCGCCGTCTTCTGTCCTCCTGAAGCGCGCCGCCAATCTCGCTAAAGCCTCCGGGACAAGCGGTAAGGAAATAATCGGCAAGGTCACGAAAAAGCAGGTGGAAGAGATAGCCAAGCTTAAGATGGCTGATTTAAACACCAGTGATATGGAGCAGGCGGTCAAGATCGTTGCGGGCACTGCCAGAAGCATGGGCATTGTCGTAGAGGGATAAGCAAATGCTTAAGCCGAGTAAAAGATATAAAGAATCCGAGAAGCAAGTCGACAGGGCTAAAACTTACCAGCTTAAGGAAGCAGTATCCCTGCTTAAGAAGATGCCGCCTCCGAAATTTGATTCTTCTGTCGAATTGCATTTTCACCTCAATATAGACCCAAAAAAGTCCGACCAGATGGTTAGGGGAACGGTAGTATTGCCGCACGGAACCGGGAAGAAAATTAAGATAGCGGTTTTTTGCCGCGGCGAACATGAGCGTATCGCCAGGGAAGCCCAGGCTGATTTAGTCGGAGCAAACGATTTAATCGACAAGGTGGCCGGCGGCGCGATTGACTTTGACTGCGCCATCGCTACGCCCGAAATGATGAAAGATTTAAGCAAGTTAGGTAAGGTGCTGGGGCCGCGCGGCCTGATGCCCAGCCCCAAGACCGGAACGGTAACTAATGATATCGCCAAAGCGATAGAAGACGTAAAAAAGGGGAAAGTTGAATTCAGGGTGGATAAGCAGTGCGGAATCCACCTTGCAGTAGGCAAGGTTTCCTTCAGCGAAGAAAAAATTTATGACAACGCAAACCGCGTAATCGAAGCGCTAAATGAGGCAAGGCCGGCTTCGGTTAAGGGGAGATTTGTGAAAAGCGCCTTTATCTCGGCTACTATGAACCCCGGATTACGCCTGGCGGTATAAACCTATGAAAAAAATCGGCTTGATTTTTAAAGAGACTTCAGAGAAACAGATTAAGAACCGGCTGAAAGATTCCGGCAGTTTCTTTTTGATCGGCTATTCCAGCATTTCCGGGCCAGACCTTACGCTTTTAAGATTATCCCTAAAGAATGTTGATGCCAATCTTTTTGTGGTCAAAAACAGCGTTGTAAAACGCGCCCTTAAGAGCTGCGGCCATGATTTATTGCTGCCGAAGGTCGAGGGCCCCTGCGCAATGGTTTTTTCTTCCGAAGAGCCGGTGAGCACCACAAAGGCCTTATATGAATTTTTCCGCCGCAACGAAAACCTGAAACTTCTCTGCGGATTTATGAAGGATAAGGTTTTGGAAAAGGCGGATATCGTTGAACTTGCAAAGCTTCCAAGTAAAGATGCGCTCAGGGCTAAGCTTGTAATGCTATTGAACTCGCCTATCTCAAGGCTTGCGATGGCATTAAACGCAAATTTAAGGAAACTCGTAGTGTGTCTGGAACAGATTAAAAATAAAAAAAGCAAATGAGGCCTAAACTTATGGAGCAAAGCGAACATAAGTTTAGGGACGAATTTGTCCCGCATCTGCTATTTATTCTGATGATTGCGGGATTATTTCGCAGACGCAGAAAATAATTAAAAAGAGAGCTGCTATGATTTACATCGCCTTCGGCGATGTAAATCATCTGCTCATTAAAAGGAGGATGTAAAATGGCTGAGAAACTTGATACCCTAATCAAATCTATAGAAGAGATGTCGGTATTAGAGCTATCTGATTTGGTTAAAGCACTGGAAGAAAAATTCGGTGTACAGGCTAATATGCCGATGATGGCAGCGGCAGGAGCGAGTGCGGCGGCAGGCGCAGCGGGGGCAGCAGCAGAGGAAAAAACTTCCTTTAGCGTAGTATTGGCCAGCGCAGGCGGCAATAAGATCGCCGTGATTAAGGAAGTCCGCGCGATGACCAACCTTGGCTTAAAAGAGGCCAAGGACCTTGTTGATGCAGCGCCCAAACCGGTAAAAGACGGCGTACCTAAAGCCGAGGCCGAAGAGATGAAGAAGAAGCTGGAAGCAGCCGGCGCAACAGTTGAACTGAAATAACTAGCGAAACATAATAATAATGCCTAAACTTAAAAGTTTCGGAAAGCTTAAGGAGATTTACGACCTTCCTAATCTTTTAGATGTCCAGCTTGAAGCTTACAGGGAATTCCTGCAGGCTGATATCAGTGTCAGCGAACGTAAAAGACAGGGATTACAGGAAGTATTTGAGGAGATCTTCCCGATTGAGGACCAGGGGCGGTCAGTAAAACTGGAATTCTTAAGCTATGCTCTCGGTAAGCCCAAATACGACGTAAGGGAATCAAAAAGGAGGTCAGTTTCCTACGCAGCTCCTTTGAAGGTGCGTTTCCGTATTACTACCCCCGGAGAAACCAAAGAACAGGATTCTTATTTCGGCGATATTCCGCTGATGACTGATACCGGCACTTTTATTATAAACGGCGATGAGAGAGTAATCGTCAGCCAGCTGCAGCGTTCTCCCGGTGTTTCCTTTGAGGAAGAAGCGCATCCTACAGGGAAAAAGATATTCTACGGCAGAGTAATACCTTACCGCGGGGCATGGCTTGAGTTTAAATACGACCTTACAGAAACGA
Organism: uncultured Planctomycetales bacterium; assembly: GCA_964399915.1. Lineage (GTDB taxonomy): Bacteria > Omnitrophota > Gorgyraeia > Gygaellales > Profunditerraquicolaceae > CAYNRN01. Next base: position 13,918 of record CAYNRN010000002.1, on the reverse strand, counting down.
TTATCGCCTATGTAGACAGACGAAGAAACTTTCCTGCAACACAACTCCTCAGAATCCTCGGCTTTAGCACTGATCAGGAGATCAGCGGCGCCTTTGATAAAGATTACCCCGAAATCGCCAATACTCTGAAAAAAGATTTTACCAAAAATAAGGAAGAAGCTTACCTTGATTTTTACCGTAAAATGAGGCCGACGGAGCCGGTGACTAAAGAGGCAGCAGAGAGCCTTTTCTACAGGCTCTTCTTTGATCCAGGGCGCTATGACTTAGAAAGGGCAGGCAGGTTTATCCTCAACAGAAAAATGGGGATGGATGTATCTTTAGATAAGCGCATACTCGATTCGGCTACGGTAATTAAGGTAATCGAATACCTGATCCGGCTTAAAGACGGGGTAGGTAAAATCGACGATATCGACCATCTAGGCAACCGCAGGGTAAAGACAGTCGGAGAGTTAGTCCAGAATCAGGTACGCATAGGTTTGGCCAGGGTAGAGCGTTCCATCAGGGAGAGGTTGAGTATTCTCGGGGATTACAATAATTTAAACGTCCACTACCTGATCAATTCCAAGCTATTATCCAACCAAATTAGAGATTTTTTCGCCCGCAGCCAGCTCTCGCAGTTCATGGACCAGGTTAATCCTCTTGCGGAGATGACCCACAAGAGAAGGTTAAGTGCATTAGGCCCGGGAGGCCTTTCCAGAGAGAGGGCCGGATTTGAAGTAAGGGATATCCATCCCTCACATTACGGGCGGATTTGCCCTATAGAAACCCCCGAAGGCCCGAATATCGGCTTGATATCTTCATTAAGCACCTATGCCAGGATTAATCTTTTGGGATTGCTGGAAACGCCCTATAGAAAAGCCGAAGACGGGAAAGTCAGCCGTAAAATCGAATACCTTACCGCTGACATAGAAGAAGATAATATAATTGCCCAGGCAAATGTCCCGCTTGATAACGACGGGACATTCCTTGATAAAGAAGTTTCCTGCCGCCACAAGGGAGATTTTCCTAAGGTCGATTTTAAACAGGTCGAATATATGGATGTTTCTCCTAAACAGCTGGTTTCGGTAGCCGCCTCCCTGATCCCTTTCCTTGAACACGATGACGCAAACCGCGCCCTGATGGGTTCAAATATGCAGCGTCAGGCAGTGCCCCTGATGATCACCGAGCCTCCCCTTGTCGGGACAGGGATGGAAGAGAAGGTAGCGCGCGATTCCGGGACAGTCGTAATCTCGGAGGTTTCCGGAAAAGTAACCTATTGCGATGCCTCCTCAATTAATATAGGTAAAAAAATCTACCATTTGAATAAATTTCAGCGTACCAATGCCGATACCTGCCTGAATCAGCGGCCGCTGGTCAAGTTAGGAGACAGGGTCGAGAAGGGGCAGATTATTGCCGACGGTACGAGCACGCAGGATGGAATGCTTGCCCTCGGCAAAAATATCCTCTGCGCATTTATGCCGTGGCGGGGGTATAACTTTGAAGACGCTATTTTAATCAGCGAAAAACTGGTTAGGGAAGATGCTTTTACTTCCATTCACGTAGAGGAGTTTGAAATCGAGGCCACTGAAACGCGGCTGGGCAACGAAGAGATAACCCGCGATATTCCCAATGTCAGCGAAGAGTCTTTAAGGAACCTCGATGAAACCGGCATCATCCGTATCGGAGCTCAGGTTTCAGCCGGGGATATCCTCGTAGGAAAGGTAACTCCTAAAACAGAATCCGAACTATCCCCCGAAGAGAGATTATTGCGTGCGATTTTCGGGGAGAAGGCCAGTGATGTGCGCGACACTTCCCTTACTGTGCCTCCGGGCGTAGAAGGCGTGGTAGTGCATATAGACGTCTTTCAGCGCAAAGAGCGAGGCAGGAAAACGAAGGAAGAAAAAACAAAAGAACTCGCCAAGATCGGAGAGCTAAGGGAATACTATAAAAAAGAGGTTGAGTATCTTCAGGCAGAACGAATCACGCGCCTAAGCCAGATCCTCGGAATAGATAAGAAAAAACTTGAGAAGGCCGATTATCACGATAACGAAGAAGCCAAGATGATTGCGGCTTCTTTTGATGAGCAGATACAGGAGTTGCTGCTTGAAGAAGAACAGGAGATTGAAAAGGTAAAACGCGGCGATGAATTGCCGGCGGGGGTGCTGAAAAGGGTTGTGGCTTATGTGGCGACGAAGCGACAGCTTGCCGAAGGCGACAAACTGGCCGGCAGGCATGGCAATAAAGGCGTGGTCGCTAAAATCATCCCTGAGGAGGATATGCCGTTTCTTCCGGACGGCAGGTCGATAGAAATGGTCTTAAACCCGCTGGGTGTACCTTCGCGTATGAACGTCGGCCAGATCCTGGAGACTCACCTGGGTTGGGCGGCAAAGGCATTAGGCCTGCATGTTAGCTGCCCGGTATTTGACGGCGCAACCGAAGCGGAAATTAAGGAAATGCTTAAGAAGGCCGCGCTTCCTGAGAACGGAAAGATTACCCTGCACGACGGATACACCGGAGAAACCTTTGACCAGCAGGTGACCGTCGGTTATATCTACATGATGAAATTAATCCATCTTGTAGATGAGAAGATACACGCCCGTTCCATTGGTCCTTATTCCCTGGTTACCCAGCAGCCGTTGGGCGGGAAGGCGCAGTTCGGCGGGCAAAGGTTGGGAGAGATGGAAGTCTGGGCGCTGGAGGCATACGGCGCAGCATTTACTCTGCAGGAGATGCTCACGGTAAAAAGCGATGATGTTTCCGGAAGGACGCGTATTTATGAAGCGATTGTCAAGGGAGAGCAGCGGCTTACTCACGGGACTCCCGAATCATTCCACGTTTTAATAAAGGAATTACAAGGGCTATGTCTGGACATAAAGACCGAGAAGGCAAAATAACAGAAGAACATCTTTTATTCGATAGTATCACAATAAAGATTTCGTCTCCCCAGATCATCAAATCATGGTCCAAGGGAGAGGTCAGGAAGGCGGAGACTATCAACTACCGCACCCTGAAACCGGAGAAGGACGGCCTCTTCTGCGAGAAGATTTTCGGTCCGGTACGGGACTGGGAATGTAATTGCGGTAAGTATAAAGGTAATAAATTCAAAGGGATTACCTGCGACCGTTGCGGAGTCACCGTTGACCGTTCCAGCGTTCGCCGTGAACGCATGGGCCATATTGAACTGGCTACTCCGGTAACTCATATCTGGTTCTTTAAGGCCGTGCCCAGCCGCATGAGCGCCCTTTTAAACGTCGGTTTAAGGGACTTAGAAAAGGTGATTTATTACGAAGAATATATCGTAGTTGATCCCGGCAATACGCCGCTTAAGAAGAAAGACCTGCTTAGCGAAGAAAAATATCAGGAGGCCCTGGAGAAGTACGGCGCGAATTTTAAGGCAAAGATTGGCGCCGAAGCGATAATGGAGCTGTTAAAAGAACTGGATATTGATGCCTACTGCCGCAAGCTCCGCAGGGATGTGGAAAAAACCAAGGACGCTACGGGAAACCGTAAATCCTTGAAGATTTTAAAGATCGTCGAAGATTTCAAGAAATCCGGCAACAGGCCGGAATGGATGATATTGGAAATTTTACCGGTAATCCCTCCGGACTTAAGGCCCCTGGTTCCTCTTGACGGCGGAAGATTTGCCACTTCAGACCTAAACGACCTTTACCGCAGGGTGATTAACCGTAATAACCGGCTTAAGAAACTGATAGAGTTAAACGCTCCGGAAATCATTATCCGCAACGAAAAACGCATGCTACAGGAGGCTGTAGATGCCCTTTTAGATAACGGCAGGCACGGCAGGCCGGTCTTAGGCGCTAATAACCGCCCGCTGAAATCCCTTTCCGATATGCTTAAAGGAAAACAGGGAAGGTTCAGGCAGAACCTGCTGGGGAAACGTGTTGATTATTCAGGACGCTCCGTAATCGTAGTCGGCCCTGAATTAAAACTGCATCAATGCGGGTTGCCGAAGCAGATGGCGCTGGAATTATTCGAGCCGTTTATTATTAAAAAACTGCGGGAAAAAGGATTTGTGCATACGATTAAAGGCGCTCGCAGGATGGTAGAGAGGGGAAAGATTGAAGTCTGGGATATCCTTGATGAGGTTATCCGCGACCACCCCGTGCTTTTAAACCGCGCCCCTACGCTTCACCGCTTAGGGATTCAGGCTTTTCAGCCGATGCTTATCGAAGGCAAATCAATTAAAATTCATCCTTTAGTCTGTACCGCCTTTAACGCTGATTTTGACGGCGACCAGATGGCGGTACATGTGCCTCTCTCCCTGGAATCACAGATCGAGGCCAAGATTCTGATGCTCTCCATCAATAACGTGTTTTCTCCTGCTGACGGAAGGCCGATTATCAGCCCTACGCAGGATATTATCCTTGGGGCTTCATATATCTCCAAAGAAAAACCGGGCGCCCAGGGGCAAGAAATGACCTTCTCTGGCATCGATGAGGCGATTACCGCCTATGAAGATAAAGCCGTCGCGCTGCATGCTAAGATAAAAGTCCGCATCGGGAAGATTTTTGATTTGGACGAAAAAAAGGTTATTGAGGAAAAACGGCTTATCCCGACTACCGTCGGCAGGATATTGTTTAATCAGGCCTTGCCGGAAGATTTCGGCTTTGTAAACAAAGAATTAAACAAAGGCACCGTGGGAATTATTGTAGGCGAATGCTACAAAAGGTTCGGGCATAACCGTACCATCCAGCTGCTCGATGATATTAAGAAGGTCGGCTTTGAAGTAGCCACATTAGGCGGTATCTCTATAGGCATAAACGACCTGGAGATTCCCAAAGAGAAGCCCGAGGTCCTGAAAGACGCTAAACAGCAGGTGGCGAAAGTTGAGGAACAATACCGCCGCGGGATCATCACAGATTCCGAACGTAAATCAAAGATCATCGATATCTGGACGCATACCACCGACGAAATATCTGACCTGCTTTTCCGCTCTATGGATCCGTTCAACCCCATATTCATGATGGCCGATTCCGGCGCGCGCGGTTCACGCCTTCAGGTAAGACAGTTAGCGGGGATGCGCGGGCTGATGGCAAAACCTTCAGGAGAAATTATTGAAAGCCCGATTACCGCGAACTTCAGGGAAGGCCTTACTGTGCTTGAATATTTTATCTCTACTCACGGAGCGCGCAAGGGTCTGGCGGATACAGCACTTAAGACCGCCGACGCCGGATATCTGACCAGGCGTCTGGTTGATGTTGCCCAAGAGGTTATCGTCAGCGAAGATGATTGCGGCACCTTAAACGGCATCACGGTCTCGGCGATCATAGAAGGCGATGAAGAAGTAGTTTCGCTTAAAGACAGGATTATCGGCCGTGTAGCATTGGATAATATCGTTGATATCATTACCGATGAAGTCGTCATTGAAGCAGGCACCATCGTCAGCGAAGAAAAAGCGGATATGATAGAAAAGCTGGGTATTGAGCGGATTCGTATCCGCAGCGTCCTTACCTGTGAATCAGGAAGGGGCGTATGCTGTAAATGCTACGGCAGAAATTTAGCCAGCGGCAGGCTGATTGAGCTGGGAGAAGCTGTGGGCGTAATCGCCGCGCAGAGTATCGGCGAGCCCGGGACTCAGCTGACCATGAGGACATTCCACATCGGAGGTACTGCTTCCAGAATAGTAGAGCAATCCTTCATTAAATCCAAGAATAAAGGTTTTCTAAAGTACCATAACCTGCGCACGACAAAAAGACAGAAAGATTTTATCGTGCTTAACCGTAACGGGTTTGTCAGCATCAACGATAAGGACGGCCGGGAATTAGAACGTTATCCCGTAGTCCAGGGTTCTTTAATCAGCGTAGCTGAAGGGGAAGAAGTAGCCAAGGGGATTGCATTTGTGCATTGGGACCCCTATACCTTACCGATCCTTACGGAAGTCGAGGGAATAGTAAAATTCGAAGACCTTAAAGAAAATTTAACTATCCGGGAAGAGCTTAATCCTGTAACCAAACTTATTGAACGCGTCGTCGTAGAGCATAAACAGGAATATCACCCGCAAATCATCATCCTTGATGAGAATAAGGCTGTTTCGGGAATTTACCCCATACCGATAAATGCCCACATCCTGGTAAAAGACGGCCAAAAGATAGATGCCGGAGAATTGCTCGCCAAGATACCGCGCCTTGTAGTTAAAACCAGGGATATTACCGGAGGTTTACCGCGCGTAGCAGAACTTTTTGAAGCCAGGCGGCCGAAAGACCCGGCAATCATCAGCGAAATCGACGGGTTTGTTGAGTTCGGCGAAACAAAAAAGGGCCAGAGGGTAATCGTAGTAAAATCCCCTACCGGAATGCAGAGGGAATATGTTATCCCGCACGGCAAACATCCTAATGTCTATAAGGGGGATAAAGTAATTGCCGGACAGCAGCTTACTGACGGCCCGATAGTCTTGCAGGATATCTTAAGGGTCTGCGGCGATAAAGTGCTTCAGGAATACCTGGTCAACGAGGTACAGGAAGTCTACCGGCTTCAGGGCGTGCGCATCAATGATAAGCATATAGAAGTAATTATCAGACAGATGCTTAAAAAAGTAAGGATAGAGGACCCGGGGGACACGGAATTTTTAGCCACCCAACAGGTCGATAAGTGGAAATTTCAGACAGAGAACACAAAAGTGATTAAAAAAGGCGGCAAGCCCGCTCAGGCAACGCCGTTGCTATTGGGGATTACCAAGGCGTCGCTGACAACAGAGAGTTTCATCTCCGCGGCAAGTTTCCAGGAGACAACCCGGGTCTTGACCGAAGCAGCTACTTCGGGCAAAGTTGATGAGTTATTCGGGTTGAAGGAGAACGTAATCGTCGGCCATCTAATACCGGCTGGAACAGGATTCCATACGCACCGCGATATCTCAGTAGAGAAAACCGGAGAAGGCGCCAGGGAAACAGCCGTAGATAAAGAAAAGTCAGCCGAAGAAACGGTAAAAGCAGGAGAGAAAGAGTAATAATTATGCCGACAATCGCACAACTAATCAGATTAGGCAGGATTTCTAAACGGAAAAAAACAAAATCACCGGCTTTAAAAGCGTGCCCTCAGAGGCGCGGTGTCTGTACGCAGGTAAGGACGATGACGCCGAAGAAACCGAATTCGGCTTTACGTAAGATTGCAAGAGTCAGGCTGACTACCGGCATAGAGGTTACTTCTTATATTCCCGGAGAGGGTCACAACCTGCAGGAACATTCAATAGTTTTAGTCAGGGGCGGCCGCGTGAAAGACTTGCCGGGTGTACGTTACCATATCGTCAGAGGAACGCTTGATGCCGCAGGCGTAAATCAGCGTAAAAAATCACGTTCGAAATACGGCGCGAAGATGCCGAAGGCTTAGGGGTTCGTAACTAGTAACTCGTAACTAGTAATTAAAACACTGGAGAAGAGTGATTAATGAGAAGAAAAAGAGTTTTTGAAAGGGATATTTTACCCGACCCTAAATTCAATAGCAAGACCGTAGCCAAATTCATTAATATGGTTATGAGCGAAGGAAAAAAGTCAACCGCGGAAAGCATTGTCTACGGCGCATTCGAAATTATCAAAAAGAAACTTAACGAGGAGGATATCGTTAAAGTATTCTATAAGGCGATTGATAACGCCCGCCCGCGGCTTGAGGTCAAGCCAAGAAGAGTGGGTGGTGCGACTTACCAGGTCCCCATAGAGGTAAGGCAGGAACGCGGTACTTCAATTGCTCTTCGCTGGATCAGGGATTTTGCCAAAGCTAAAAAAGGCAGACCGATGCAGGAAAAACTGGCTGATGAAATTATGGCTGCCTATAAGGCCGAAGGCTCATGTATAAAAAAACGCGACGATACGCATAAGATGGCAGAGGCAAATAAGGCCTTTGCGCATTTCAGGTGGTAAAATACTGCAATTCATTAACTTTAGAAATGCCTAGAAAAATAGACTTAAATAAAATCAGGAATATAGGTATTATCGCCCATATCGATGCCGGTAAAACCACGACTACCGAACGAATCCTTTTTTTCACTGGAAGGACCTATAAAATCGGCGAGGTAGATGACGGCACTGCTACTATGGATTGGATGGTTCAGGAACAGGAAAGAGGCATTACCATTACCGCCGCCTGTACTGCCTGCGAATGGGGCGACAAAACGATAAATATCATTGATACCCCGGGGCATGTTGATTTTACGGTTGAAGTAGAACGGTCACTCAAGGTTTTAGACGGAGCGGTGGTTGCTTTTTGCGGAGTGGGAGGCGTAGAGCCTCAATCCGAGACCGTCTGGAGGCAGGCAGACCGCTATAATGTGCCGAGGATCGCTTATGTCAATAAGTTAGACAGGACAGGAGCAAATTTCGCGGATGTGGTCAGCCAGATACATAAGAAGCTGGGGGCTAACGCAGCAGCAATTCAGTTCCCGGACGGCCACGAGGATAGTTTTACGGGGATAGTAGACGTTGTGGAAGATAAATTTATTTTTTATAAAGATGAATCAGGCAAAGACCCGCAGGTTTCAGAAGTACCCGAGGCGCTTAAATCTCAGGCAAAGCATTACCACGCTATTTTAATCGAGAAGCTGGCAGAGGCCGATGAAGTAATTATGGATAAATACGTGCACGGCGGTAAACTCAGCGTTTCTGAGATAAAAGAAGCTATCCGCAGGGCCACCATCGCAAATAAATTTATTCCCGTGCTTTGCGGCTCAAGCCTGCGCAACAAAGGCGTGCAGCTTCTGCTTGACGCAGTCTGCGATTACCTGCCTTCGCCTTCCGATGTGCCGCCGATAAAAGGAACCAACCCCGACACATCGGAACACGAAGAGATAGAGACCACCGACAAGGCGCCTTTCTGCGCGCTCTGTTTTAAAATCGCTACCGACCCTTATGTGGGAAAGCTGCATTATATCAGGGTTTATGCCGGGATAATCAAATCAGGTTCTTATATTTATAATTCCAGCAAACGGACAAGAGAGAGGGTAACCAAGCTTGTAAAGATGCATGCTAACAATCAGGAGATTGTAGATGAACTTTACACCGGCGATATTGCGGCGGCAGTCGGCTTAAAGGAGACTACTACGGGGGATACGCTTTGCACGGAAGATTCGCTAATATTAATCGAAGCCATGCATTTCCCGGAACCGGTTATCCAGCAGGCAGTAGAGCCGAAGACCAAGCAGGACCAGGAAAAGATGGGATTTGCGCTGCATAAGCTGGCAGAAGAAGACCCCTCATTTAAGGTAATCTATAATCAGGAGACCGGGCAGACCCTGATCGCCGGCATGGGCCAGCTGCACCTGGAAATAATTATAGACAGGATTTTGCGTGAGTTCAATGTTGAGGCACAGGTCGGGGCTCCGCAGGTTGCTTACCGCGAAACAATCACCAGGGGCATTACCTCTACGGGCAAGTTTATCCAGCAATCCGGCGGCAGAGGCCAATACGGTCATGTAGTAATAGAGATGAGCCCCCAGGAGACCCCCGGCACCGGCATAACCTTTGAGGAAAAAATAAAGAGCGGCGCTATACCCAGGGAGTTTATCTCTTCGGTGAAGGACGGGATAATCGGCGCGGCAAAGAGCGGCTGTATCAGCGGTTATCCGGTCACTGATGTGGCGGTTACGCTGGTTGACGGCTCTTACCACGAAGTTGATTCTTCTGAAATGGCATTTAAAATGGCTGCTTCAATCGCTTTTAACGACGGAATGAGAAAAGCAAAACCGGTATTACTTGAGCCGATCATGGACCTGGAGGTGACAGTTCCCGAAGAATATATGGGCCAGATCATCGGGGACCTGAATTCGCGCAGGGCTAAAATCGTAGCAATCAACCAACGCGTAAATGTGCGTGCGATCAGGGCATATATCCCGCTTGCGGAGGTTTTCAACTATGCTACAATCTCAAGATCCTTGACACAGGGTCGGGTATCCTATACAATGGAGCCCTCTTATTACGCAGAGGTGCCTTCACATATAGCAGAAAAGATCGTAGGATTTACGTCCGCTAAGACTTAAAATGATAAAGGCAAAGCAACAAAAACAGGAGGGGTTAAATGGCTAAAGAAAAATTTGTAAGGTCAAAACCGCACGTCAATATCGGTACTATCGGCCATATTGACCACGGCAAGACATCGCTGACTTCGGCGATCACTTATGTTTTGTCTAAATTGGGCAGGGCGCAGGCCAAGGATTACGCGGATATCGCAAAGGGCGGCGCAGTCAGGGACGAAACAAAGATATTGACTATTTCAGTAGCCCACGTCGAATATGAATCAGAAACGCGTCATTACGCCCATATCGACTGCCCGGGGCACGCCGATTATATCAAAAACATGATTACCGGCGCAGCTCAGATGGACGGGGCAATCCTGGTAGTTTCCGCGGCCGACGGCCCGATGCCTCAGACAAGAGAGCATATCCTCTTGGCAAGGCAGGTAAACGTGCCGGCAATGGTAGTGTTTTTAAATAAAGTCGACGTGGTCCAGGACAAAGAATTGATTGACTTAGTGGAAATGGAAGTAAGAGAGCTTCTTACTAAATACGGTTATCCGGGAGATAAAACACCGATAATCAAGGGCAGCGCATTAAAAGCGCTTCAGGCCGGAGGAGATCCGAATAGTCCGGATTGTAAACCTATCCTTGACCTGGTTAAGGCATGCGATGATTTCATTCCTCAGCCGGTCAGAGACCTCGATAAGCCTTTACTGATGGCTGTGGAAGACGTCTTCAGTATCGAAGGCAGAGGGACCGTAGGCACCGGAAGAATCGAGAGAGGCAAAGTAAAACTTAACGATGAGGTAGAGCTCGTAGGATTAAGGCCTGAGCCGATGAAAACGGTAGTCACCGGGATAGAAATGTTCAGAAAGCTTCTTGATGAAGGCCATGCAGGTGATAACGTCGGGCTTTTATTGCGAGGCGTCGATAAGGATGCCATAGAGCGCGGAATGGTTATCGCGGCACCTAAATCCATTACCCCGCATACCAAATTCAAAGCGCAGGTTTATATCCTGACTAAAGAAGAAGGCGGAAGGCATACCCCGTTCTTCAAAGGGTACAGGCCGCAGTATTATTTCCGTACTACCGACGTTACGGGATCGGTTACGGCATTACCTTCCGGCGTTGAAATGGTTATGCCCGGAGATAACGTCCAGCTGGATATAGAACTGATCACTCCCATTGCTATGGAAAAAGAGTCACGTTTCGCTATCCGCGAAGGTGGCCACACCGTAGGCGCGGGAGTAGTTACGGAGATTATCGCTTAAACTTTTTCTATGACAACTACGCAGAAGATAAGGATAAAATTAAGGGCATACGATCACAGGCTGTTGGATCAAGCTGTGGTGGAAATAGTGGATACGGTCAAGCGCACGGGGGCAAAAATTTCCGGCCCCGTGCCGCTTCCGACCAAGCGGGAACTTTATACGGTTAATCGTTCACCGGTAATTGATAAGAAATCACGCGAGCAGTTTTCCTTAGCCACCCACAAGCGCCTAATTGATATCTTCGAACCGACATCCAAGACTATCGACGCGCTGAGAAAGCTTAATCTGCCTGCCGGAGTTGACGCAGAAATCAAGTAAGCAAGGGATTAGACATGTCTGCGATTTTAGGCAAAAAAATCGGGATGACGCAGGTTTTTACGGACGAGGGAGTAAAAGTAAATGTTACTGCTATCGAAGCCGGCCCATGCGTAGTGCTTTCTGTAAGGGATAAAAATCTGCAGGTGGCGTTTGACCCGGTTGACGAAAAACGCCTGAAGAGGCCGCAGGCCGGTTATTTTAAGAAGCTTAATATCGGCTGCCGGCGTTTCATCAGGGAGATAAAGAAAACCGCGGATAAAGAATATAAGCCCGGCGAAGAGATAAAAGCCGATTGTTTCAATGTAGGAGATTACGTAGATGTTACGGGTACCTCTATCGGCAGGGGCTTTCAAGGCGGGATGAGGCGCTGGAACTGGAAGGGCGGCCCGCAAACACACGGTTCAATGTCGCATCGCCGCATAGGCTCCATCGGCTCAAGCACGACGCCCGGAAGAGTCTGGAAAGGCCAGCACCTCCCCGGGCACCTTGGCGCATCAAGGATTACTGTGCAAAATTTAAAAGTTATCAGGGTAGACGCCGGAAAGAACCTTCTCTTGCTAAAGGGGGCGGTGCCGGGAAACGATAACGGCTACCTGGTGATTAGCAAAGCCAAAAAGAGAAAACCTGCTACGGCAAAACCTAAGGCTGCAGAGACTAAGCAGGCGTCTAAACCAACAGCTAAGCCTGCGGCAAAAAAGAAATAAAATACCATGGAAGCGATTACCTTACCTATATATAACAGCGAAGGGAAAGAAGTAGGCAGCTATAAGCTTAACTCCGGCGTATTTGACGGCGTAATTAATACAGACGCCATACATCAGGCCGTTACCGCGTATCTGGCAATGCAGAGGCGTGGGTCTGCTGCGACAAAAACCAGAGGAGAGGTTTCAGGCGGAGGAGTTAAGCCCTGGAGGCAGAAGGGAACAGGCAGGGCAAGAGTAGGTTCTTCACGTACCCCTTTATGGCGCCACGGAGGCGTTATCTTCGGCCCTCATCCGCGCAGCTTTGAATATATCCTGCCGATTAAAATCAGAAGGCTGGCTTTAAGGTCGGCTTTAAACGCTAAGCTAAAAGATAAAGACTTAATCATTATCGATACTCTTAATCTAAGTTCCGCAAAGACAAAAGAAGCGGCAAAAGTATTCTCAAATTTAAAATTATCCCCCGGGAAAAAGCAGAAGGATAACTGGCTTATATTTTTATTTGATAAACCCGAAGAAAACATGAAGCGCGCAATGCGCAATATAGGCGCGCTTAGCATATACCGGGCGGAAGATACAAACGCATATCAGATTCTTTCCCACAGGAAGGTATTGATTACTAAATCCGGCCTTGACCGGCTTACCGAAAGATTGAAATGAGGAATTCTTTTGACACGATAAAAGCGCTGATCCGGACGGAAAAATCGACCTTAGCCGAACCGCTCGGTAAATACCTTTTCCGCGTTGACTTAAGCGCCAATAAGCTTGATATTAAACAGGCGGTCGAGGAGATTTATAAAGTAAAAGTCAAGTCGGTAAATACCGTAATCAGTTCCGGGAAACTAAAACGCGTCAGGCATCAGCTGGGAAAGACGCCTGATTCGAAAAAAGCCCTGGTTACTTTAAAAGAGGGGCAAAAGATAGATACCGCGCCGTAAAAAAGGTTAGTTAATATGGGTATAAAAAAGTATAATCCGGCAACTCCCTCAAGAAGATGGATAACGCAGTCTGACTTTGCCGAGATTACCAAAGATAAGCCTGAGAAATCCCTGCTTTTGCCGTTAAAAAGAACGGGGGGAAGGAATGCCTACGGCCGCATTACTACCAGGCATCAAGGCGGCGGCCACAAAAGAATGATGCGCATTGTAGATTTCAAACGCGATATTCTTGACGTCCCGGCAAAAGTGATTGCTATCGAATATGACCCTAACCGTTCGGCGCGGCTGGCGCTGCTTGAGTACCCGGATAAGACCAGAAAGTATATCCTTGCTCCGCTTGAGCTTAAAGCCGGCAGCGAGATTATTTCATCCTCCAATAAAGATACAGAAATCAAGGCCGGTAATTGCCTTCCTTTAAGGTTTATTCCGCAGGGCACCTTAGTGCACAATATCGAGCTTTCGCAGGGCAGGGGCGGGCAGATTGTCAGAAGCGCAGGTTCCTACGCCCAGATTATGGCCAAGGAGGGGGATTTTGCGCATCTCAAACTGCCTTCGGCAGAGATCCGGTTGGTAAGTTTAGACTGCCGCGCTACTATCGGACAGCTTGGTAATGTTGAACATGAAGCATTGGCCATTGGAAAAGCCGGGAGGAAAAGATGGTTTGGCATCAGGCCGACGGTAAGAGGCCTGGCGATGAATCCGGTAGACCATCCGCACGGCGGCGGCGAAGGGAAATCCGGCCAGGGTCTGTCT
>CAYNRN010000001.1:57645-108738 GCA_964399915.1 uncultured Planctomycetales bacterium | reverse complement strand
TGCCAGTAGAGGTTATCAACCTTTCTTAGGCGGTTATAAGGCGAACCTCATCGCCTTAAATTTTGATTATACCACATGCTAAAATAAAAACAACTTAAAAATATTTGGAGTCACTTTCCCTGAAGATTAGTGAGGAACGGTATGTAAATTTTGTAGTTTCGAGTGTCATCTTATTGGTTGGTTCTTTTTTTAATAAATTGATCCAAATCCCGGGGCAAAAATCGCCACTGTTTAATTTTCGTGGCTCTAATCTGTTTCTCGCGAATAAGCTCTTATACTGACCCTGCGTTCAGTGAGGCCAATCTGTTTAGAAACGTCCCGAACCGTTAAATAAGTATCAATTTTTGCCATTTTAATGACTTCCGTTGTTTCCTATTGCTTCCTATTATAGTACATCGCCATCAACTTGCAAATTTGGTATTAATTGCCATAACTATCTTATTACAAATCACTTAACCCCTTTAGAATGCCTAAAATTATATCGCGGTACTGACACCAACGGCCATCCAAAAGTTTTTACATATACGCTATTTTTAGTCATTATATCGCAGAGATTGTGCCCTGCTAACATGTACCCATCTGAAGCATCACCATTTATTGTTCATCAAAATACAACTAAAAACCTCGCGCTTGCGGCTAACGGATTGTCAGCCCCTTTATCTGCAAGTGGCTCCAAAACTGTCTGCATATCTAATGTGACGCTCAGAAATTCATTTATATAGAAACTATAATATCCTTCCAATATTGTCTCTCGTGAAGCGATATTGCTTAACCCGCTGTAACGGCGGTAATCCCGGCCCAATATATTTTGCGCCACGCCAAAAGCGCAATAATCATTCTTACGGCCGCCTATCGGCTCTCTACACTCTACACCGGAAGACCACGCGTATTCGATTTCGTTAATCTTAGGATCATCGTAGCCGAAACGCGCGAATAAAGTAATTCTTTCGGAAACTTCCTGGTCGAAGCTTATAGCAAACCCAAGCTGATTTTTCTTGCTGCGAAAGGCATCGCTTATCAAGGCGGCATTTTTGCGCAGAATAAACAATAAAAAACGATAATTCCCTTGTTGATTTCCTATTTTAGGAGAAAAACCCAACTCGTTAAGGAATAAAGTGCTGTTGAACGCATCACTTATTCCTATTTTGGTGGAATGAGCATCTGCTGTCCCCGCTCCACTCTGAAAGTAGACCTGTTCATAAGGCGAAAATTTAACCATCCCGCCAATTCCTTTCTGAGGAAAGGGGATCACATAATTATTAACCAAAGCCGTGGAAAGAAATTGCGTGTCCGCTGAATTCGCCACTTTATTATTATCAAACCAGTTGCTCAAATCAAGCTTTCCGGCCTCTATTGTAACTATGTCTCCAAAAAGTTTCTGCTCAAAATAAAGCGCGGGGACATAGGGATGTGCGTAATCTCCCGAATTACTGTTAAATTTCGAATAGGTAGAGATAAATCCATCAATACCTTTTTTATTCCCACCCTCCAATTGCAAAAATAACCGGCTGCCTTTCCAGAGCCTTTGATATATCTCAAGCCATGAATACCATAAATAGTAGCTTCTACCTTCACGGTCTTCATTGTGAAGCACCAACTGCTGACAATAGTTGGTTAAAAAAGCGAATCCTGTGCCGTATTTTTTCTCAAATTCATCGCGCATTAAATTGAACTGTTTTACCCAGCTGTCTTTGGGTTCCTGCGCAATATCCTCTCTTCGTTCTTCGGATATCTCAAGCGGGCTCAATCCCTCAGCGAAACATAAGAAAGGATACAGCCAAATTAAAATCCCGCAAATTAAAAGAAAAAGTTTCTTACAAAAATAGCAACGCAACTTCATTACTACCCCTGTGCTATATTAAAATTTTTTACTGAAAATATCTAGGAATGTTCTCATTCCATTCCTTTCTCCTGATAAGCTTGCCGTTCTTAAAGATGCTCCGCGAAACCGAGACCTTGAAGTTTTCCGCATCCGAGGAGATATCAAAAACAGCGTAGAGGACAATGCTTGAATTATGTAATTGAAAAACATTCCTTCTCATTCCGGAATATGATGCCTTCTCAGGTTCGTTGTCCTTGACTTCCCAAGTATAAAATTCGCTGCTGGCAAAATCTTTATCTTTGATTGACCAGGCGCAATCAGAGGCCGTCGTATATCTGGAAATTCCGCAGATCTCGTCGCGCGTTGCGGAGAAAACCGGACCGAAAGAATAGATATCCTTATAATCCGGCGGATTTTCATCTTCGGTTGGCTCTGGCATATCCGGTTCAGGAAGCGACGGCAGAGGCGGAATTGGCATTTCAAGCCACGTGCCGGGGCCGATTATAAGCTTTGTGCTTCCTTTTTTCGGCGTTGGCCAAGCCATGGGGAACTGCGCATTTGAAATAGCAAGCCGGATTTTGTGTCCGGCCTTGAATGTCCATGTCGTAAAATGAATCTGCGCAGAAAGGCTGGTAACTTTGCCGGAAACGAGCGTCTCCGGGTTGAACCGGCTATTGCGTTGCGACGGATTGATAAGAACGCCGCTTACTAAAGAGACTTTGCCGTCCGGCCTAACATCTTCAAGCCGCACGCTCCATTGATAAAGAGGCGCGTCAGAGATTACATTCAAGTTGATTTTCGGACATCCGATTATTTGGATGTCTTCTTTAAGTTCTCCGGAATCATAGACAAGGCTTTTGGCATCATCTTCGGACATATCACCGGTAAGTTCACCCCACCAGCCACCCGCGGCCATTCCTGCACCAGGAGAATACATCAGCGAATGTTCAGCGTCTGTCGGGAGTTTTTCTTCTAGGCCGCGCGCCTCATTCGGATAGAATCTCAAAATCTTGGTGCCCGCAATGGGCCAAGAATTTTCAGCGCGCCAGCTTCCCGGAGTGTTATCAAGAATTGTCATTGGTTCATGGCCTGCCCTTACAAAAAGCACCACACGCGGCTCATCTAAAATACCATTATCAATCCCTTTCAACCAATAATCCCACCAGCGCACAGCAGTCTCTCTCCATTCGTATCTTGGGCCTATTTCTGATTTGTTCGGGTAAGAATGGTTGTACGGCCCTATTTCCATTCTTACCGGAGCTTTTGATGTCTCAAAAATATACGGCGCGAAATCCCTGTAGCCATCAAGGAGGCCTGCGATTACATAAGCCGGAACTTCAAGGGGTTTGTTAAAACAAAGCGATTTTGAACGCCAGAATTCACTGTCTCTCTGCTGTTTAATCTCCTGAATTATCCAAGGTTCCCTATCAAATCTGCTCTGAAAAAACTCTTTTGTTAAGGCATATTGCGGGGTTTGCGGAAGGGCATTGTCAGTATCAACCTGCTGATCATAATAATCCATATGCATAACGCCATCTATATAGTGTATATCGTTGTAGTAAAGATCCTCTGAACCATGCATCGCAATGATTGCCTTGAGCGCCGGTGGTTTGCGCATTGCCGTCATTATGGAGTTAAAAGCGCTCCAAGACATTCCGTACATCCCAACATTGCCGTTAGACCACGGCTTTTTCGAAAGTTGATTAATTATCTCTACCGCATCATCGAGTTCGATATCCGAATATTCGCGGGAAGGAAGCATCCCTTCGCTGCCTCCGGTGCCCCTCACGTCCACTCTCGCCGTAACATAGCCGCGCCTTGCAAAATAAGCGGACCTTGTATAATCCGACTTGTAAAAAAAATCGTCCTTACGGTAAGGGTCCATCTTAAGAAGGACTGGGAACTTTTCGCCTTTGCTCTTCGCAACAGGTATGAAATATGTCACGGCAAGCTTGACACCATCAGGCATGCAAAGCTTTTCTCTGCGGATACTGAATTCATAAATCGGTTGTGAGATTTTTGGGGCTACCTTCCCAGCGGCCTCACAAGTTGTCCGCGGACTTAAAAATACTAGCGCTAAAATATACGCAAGATAAAGTAATTTCTTCATAATATATCCCTCCTAATTTCCAAAATTAAGGAATCCCATCATAGCCTCTGTAAATAACCTGGGGTTTTCTATATGTATAGAATGTGCTACTCCATCTAATACCCGAAAGGTGTTTCCGGGTAAATTTTTAGCTAATATTCCGGATTCTTCCGGGGTAATCAGGGCATCATCCTTTCCTTCAAGAATTAGGGTTTTGGCCTTGATAACGCCTAACTTGTCACGCACATCAAACAGCTTAATTGCGTCTATCTGACTTTTAAAACCTTCAGCGGTTTGAAGATAGGGGTATTTCACCGAATTTTTAATGAATGTTTCGATAAACTGGCTGTTATTTAAAGTTTCGGGAGAAAACAACCAAAAAGTCCATCTTTTAAACCACTCCTCAGAAGGCCCTTCTTTTACAAGCTGACTGTACATCTTTTCAAAAAGAATATTATTTCTTTTAGAAGAAACGGATGCAGTGCTTGCTAAAATGAGCTTATCGACACGGCTGGGATAATTTATGGCAAGTTCCAAAGCAATATAGCCGCCCATTGAATGGCCCAATATGTGGGCTTTTTCTATCTTTAGGAAATCCATCAGGGCTATTGTATCCTCTGCCATTTTGCTGATGGTACATATGTCGTATCCAATGCTACTGCGTCCGCTGCCGCGGTTGTCAAAAATAATCGTCTGAAAATATGACGATAATTCCTTAACAACGCCTGACCAGCTTGAGCAGTCAGAGCCCAGACCACAAATCAACAAAAGAGGCCTGCCATTACCGTAAATCTCATAATAAAGCACAACGTCATTTAACTTGACTGTGGGCATCTTTCCACTTACGTTCGGTTCTTTCTTCGTTTTATTTCATAACGCTATATAAATCAATGGGTTAACTCTTATTATGCAACCCTTCCAAGAATTGTAA
Organism: uncultured Planctomycetales bacterium; assembly: GCA_964399915.1. Taxonomy (GTDB): domain Bacteria; phylum Omnitrophota; class Gorgyraeia; order Gygaellales; family Profunditerraquicolaceae; genus CAYNRN01. The sequence continues at coordinate 103,896 of CAYNRN010000001.1, read as the reverse complement.
AATCGGTTTGTAGCAACGTTTCCATCGGTCATCCGTAGGTAACAATGTAGAGACGCTTGCCTGCTTTGTGATTATTTGAGTCGGTCATTTTGTAACTTGTTCATAACGAAGATGTTGTAGAAAATCTCAAAAATTTCAAAGGACTAAAAACATCTCGCACGTTCATCGGTTCGTCAACAAAGTATCGCTTTTTCCCCAGTTACAGTCTTGACATAGCGTCTGCAAATTATCAATAGTGCTCTGACCGCCTTGAGAAAATGGAACCTTGTGATCAATATGGAGTCTAACTCCTATCTCGGTTGCAGGGCTCCTTCCACAAAGAATGCAACGAAAATTGTCTCTATCTAAGATTTTCAATCGCAGACCTGCGCCGATTGTTCTGGACCCTTTTTCACTTTTCGTTGTTTTTCCGTTTACATTATTGGCTGTTATCTCATTAGAATTAGATATTTCTTCATCAGTAAGAATTTGATTGCCCATTTTGTATTCGATAAACTTTAGACAAGCATTCTGCCATCCTTCAAAATAACGCATATAGGTATTACTACTAATTTTGGGTTTCAAAAGCTTCCACTCTCCTGTTGATGGCCTGTGTCCTAGAGATTGCCAAATTCTTTCCATCTCATCGAAAAGTTTCTGTTCAGTAAATTGTTTTCTGCTCCTTCTATTGCTTGATTTAAGTTCAATCCCCTGCGATTGAAGGAGGTTTCTAAGAAATTCTAATGCTTTTTCCCATGTGCCAAACTCACGAATAACCGTATTCCCGCTTATGGTTGAAATCTTATCAAAATCCCTGCGCTTATAATCTTTATATCCAAAATGCTTTGCAACCATCTTGAGTTCATCAATAATCTTTTCCCTCGATATCTTATCTACTCGTCTTCTTTGGAATTTATAGTCCATTTCCTATCACCCAGTTTTAATAGTCAGCAGATTTAAAATATCTTTTTCCTTTGCCTCTTCCAGCCCTTTGATAACCTTCTTCTGCCATTTTGGAATCATGGTATTAAAGATGTGTTTGACATATGCTCCTTCGCCTTTCTTTATCAAAGCCTTCAGAATATCAACAGCAGTACTCCTATCCTTAATAGCCTTTTCTTCCTTGAATCTGCGCTGGAAAATAATAAGCTTGTGGAGAGCAAAGTTGGCAGGATGGGGCATTGAAATATCAAAATCTTCGATTTTTATTTTAATTATATTATCGGTAAGCAGATTCAAAAATCGCAGCGCAACTGCGTTCATGCCTAGTTTTGTGAGTGGAACCGGTTTATCTGTGCCCTTCCCTTTCTCTGGGACTAAAAACTCAAGTAATAAATCAGGGTGGTCGAGCTTGACATATCCTTCACGTCCTTTTAAAATTGTGACAAAACCTAAATCTTTTAGAATCTCGGGAATATTAACGGTATGTTTTATTCTGGCGGGTCTATCTATTAAGAAATCAATGTCTCTGGTTCGTATGGCGGCTTGATCTATATACGGAACGTTATTGAAATATTCTTTATAGAAATATATACACCAGCTGCCTATCAGAATTAAATCGTCTAGGATGCCCTCTTTATGAAACCTTCTTAAAATTTCAAGACATAGATCAGACTGCTTCTTTTCCACGTAACGAACTCCTTAAAAATCTTATCTGCTTTTTGACCTGGGCCAGTAGTTTTTTGTATTTTGCCCGCAGATCCTTAGCTTCGTTATACTTCTTTTTCTCTTCTTCGGATATTTTTCCCTTGTATAAATATTTTACTTTCTTACCTATCCTTTTTACCAGATAATAATATTCATGGCCTCGTATCCTTCTTACCGCAAGGCAGCCTTTAGGCAATCTACGCAATGCCTCCACATACTCTTTCCTCATCCGAAGAGAATTTTCAAGCTCTTCTGCTAACGCACCTTTTATCACGCCTCTCATATTCCCTCCTATTACCTAACAAACCACATTACAATATAACTTGTTGGGTAACAGATGTCAAGAAAATAATTACCCAACAAATATTAATATTACATATCCTGTTGGGTAATAAATCAAAAGTTGACATTTACCAAATAGATGTCAACTTTATACAACATTATGCCACATTTCAAAGGATTACACATTAACAACAGAAATTCTATAACTCCTTTATTCCAAAGCACTTATCCTTCGTAAAACCTCCAGAGCCATCCCGAGCCACCGTAACCATCGGCCAGCCCAGAGTGCGAATATAAACTGATTTTTTAATCATCTCGGCTTAATGTCAATCTCCTTCTTAATCAGAAAAAATGGGATAAAAGCAAATAGTTCCGTGACAACAATAGTAAAGACAACAAGGGATATCGATTTATCATAAAAAAATCCCAATATAAGGCTCCCAAGGAACATGGCAAACCCATAAGCGGTATTAAAAATGCCGTATCCTGTGCCACGTTTTGTTAAAGAAGTTATATCGGCGATAGCAGACCTCATAATCGTCTCATGAATTCCCATTACGATACCCCAACAAAGCACTCCGATTATGACAAAATGCAGATTCCTTGAGAATACAAATAATGGGATCAACAGTGAAATTAGCGGGATTGTTATCAAAAGATTTAAACCTGCATTTCGCATTCCGCTCCTCTTTTTTAAGCTATCATAGAACTTCCCGATTGTCAAAGCAGCTAGTGCATCAATACCCATTGCAATAGCATAAAATAACGGTATCTGAACGTCTGATAAGATGCCTGAAGATTTAAAATGAAAAGCTATTAAAATGAAACTAGAAAAACCTAAGGTCGTTATAAAGATAAATAAAGTATACAACCAGAAAATTTTTGAAAGCTTGTCCGGAATATCATCTTTCTGCTCCGCTTCTAAGACTTCGGGCCCGGGAACTCTACGGTATGATACAAAAAGGCAAAAGATAACCAAGAAAAATGGAACCCATAAGAATGCATATCCTTTTTGATAATCGGCAATACTTATCTGTTTGCCTGTAACCATAAACAGCGATGCGAATATTAATGGACCAGCAACCGCTCCTATCTGATCCATCGCCTCATGCAGCCCAAAACCAAAACCTGTGCCAATCTGCTTGCTTGCCTGCGAAAGTATTGTATCCCTAGCAGGACTACGGACAGCCTTACCGACCCGTTCCAATATAATGAACAAGGCGGCAACCTGCCAGACACCTGCCAGAGAAAGCAAGGGTACGCTAATCAACAATCCATATCCTAAAAAAGTAAAAAACCAATAAGCCTTTGTTCTGTCTGAAACGTATCCGGAGATTAAACGCAGCGCATACCCCAAGAACTCCCCCAACCCCGTTATTAATCCCAAAGTAGTCGCATTAACCGCAAGAAGTTTTAAATAAGGCCCGTTAATACTGCGCGCGCCTTCATAAACAATATCTCCGAAAAGGCTCACCAGCCCAAATAAAATAATAAGCCCTAAGGCCCTCCTCTTCATATCTGCAACTCTATTATTTTCAATCATATAGTTTCTTTAGCCCTCTAAAATCATCCTGCGCCACCGTACCCATTTGTCATCCGGAGGTACGAATATAAAATTTTTTCCCATCCTATATTAAAACCTTTTGCAGGATATTGAAGATATACCCGGTAATAACTATCCCTAAAGCGGTGATGCTGAAGAATATCGCCAGCAGTTTAAGCTTCATCGCCCGCTTGAGCATTATTGCCTCAGGAAGGCTCAATGCCGCAACCGCCATCATAAAAGCAAGCGCTGTCCCCAGAGGGAACCCTTTCTGGAACAAGGCCACTGCTATCGGCACAATCGCAGCGCAACTTCCGTATATCGGCACACCCAGTAAAACCGCAACCGGCACGGAAAAAGCACCCCCCCTGCTGACTATTTTCTGCACTGCTTCCTGCGGGACATAATTATGAATCAGCGCGCCTATGCCGACACCGACTAATATCCATAACCAGATGCTTTTTACTATCCCAATCGCCTCTCTTAAACCGAATATAATCCTCTGTTTAATTCCTCTGTATTCTACATCTACTGAAAGGGACTGCGAATAAAGCAGCAGCATATCCTCGGCTAAGTAACGCTCCAGGCGCATTTTACCCAGGATTAACCCGCAGGCCACGCCGATGAGAATGCCGCTTGAAACGTAGGCAAGGGCTATCTTCCACCCGAAGAATCCCAGCATCAGAACTGCCAGATATTCGTTTATAATCGGAGAGGTGATTAAAAAAGAAAAAGCTACTCCAAGCGGAATACCGGCCTCAATACAACCTAAGAATATAGGTATGGAGGAACATGAGCAAAACGGCGTAACCGCGCCGAACAATGACGCCAGGAGGTTTCCGATTATCCCGCGCCTAGTAAGCCACCTTTTGATCCTGCTGGCAGACAGAAAGGAGCGGGTAAAACCGACTACGCTGATCATTGCAAACAAAAGCAGGATTATCTTTATCGAATCGTAAAGAAAAAATTGCAGGGCCTCCCCGAAATGAGCTTGGCGGGATATATTCAGCAAATCAAATACAAACCACTCGGTTAAACGATACAACCAGGCCTCCTATTTCTTAAATATTATAGCAAAACAGCTATTAAATTACAGGCTAAAGATAAAAACCCCGCGCTTTCCATCTACGGAAAAGCGCGGGGCTAGTTGAAGCTACTCTGCTGAATCAGCTTCTATTTCTTGCTTTTTACCTTGTCGATTAAATCAGAAACAAACTTCTCAGCGATATCCCGGCAGCCTAAACCAAACGCGATAGCTGTGGCTAAACCGAACGAACCGAGAATCAGCGTAATCAACAACTGCAGGGTCTTTGCTCCGATGCCAAGCTGCTCTAGAGCGATGGCTACCGCAAAAACTACCACCACTATTTCCACGATCTTACCCAAGAGCTTGCTCTGAGAAACTCCTGCGTTATTGGCTGCTGTCTGGGTGATTGTGCTTAAAACCGTGGCCACAAAAATACCTAGAATCAGGATAAATATCGCAGCGATGATATTCGGCACGTAAAGGATTACCCGGTTAAGCAGATCTGCTGTAACGGTCAACCCTACGGCATTGATAGCGACTACAAAGGTAACCAGGATAGCTACCCAATAACAGATTACCGCAACCAGTTCTGAAAGCGCGTACCTGATGCCGCCCTTTGCCATCACATCCGTTAATTCAATACGGTCAGCAAAGGTGTCGACCTTGAGCGCTTTCAAAGCCCTTTCCACCAGCGTCTTGATGAGTTTGGAGATTATCCAACCGATAATAAGGATTACCAACACTAACAGCACGTTCACGATGAACTGCCCAACCTGCGAAAGTACGGTCTTGGCGGGGTCCATTAGAACTTCGGTCCAACTACTCATCTAACCACCTCCTTTGGTTAAGTTCTACTTACTGGTATTTCTGTAACTTTATCACGGATATGCGGTTATGTCAAGAGTTTTCTATTCCAGCCAAAGTTTTCTTAATTCCTTGTTAATTTTCTCTATCTGCGTGTAAGTAAGGTCAGTTTTTGCAACAGAATCATCCGCGTTAGCTTTTACCGGCTCAGGGATAAATTCATCTACTGCCATTGCCTTCACCTTGAAAGCCCTGGCAAAGAGGCGTATCTCTTTGTCATCGGAAACCGCCACCATATTCTTGCGGTTAGCCGAAGATTCAATAACCTGCCTTATCTTATCGTCAGCGCTGATATCGCCGGAGAAAATCACTTTTACGCCGTAATCGCCGTATTGCCGCTGATCATGGCAATATCCGTCAAAAATAACCGTTACGCTGTTGCGCGGGTTTCTGAAAATTTTATCTGAAATTATGAATTGAATCAAAGCAAGCCGGCAGTCTTTAATATCCGGGGTGGTAATGCGCCGGGTGAACCTGGGGTGGTTGATAATGTTGTATCCGTCGATGACGTATTGTAAGGACATAAATCAGGCCTCCTAAAGCGCCGAAAACTATCAGGAAAAAGAAATTCATCAGCGACATCGCAAAAGCAAAATCCTTGCTGATCCCCACCTGAGCGAAGAAAAATATAGTGCTGGCGTCTCTTAATCCTAAACCGCCAATTGAAATTGGTAAAAGCGTAATCGCTCCGATAACCGGGATAAAAATAAAGAAGTAAAGCAGGTTAGTCTTAAGCCCGAATGCCAGAGCAGTTACATAGAAACTAAGCGGGACCACAGCCTGGATGATCAGGGAAAAAATCAGGTTATTGACGATTACCTTTTTATGATGCTTAAAAAAGTGGATCTCGTTATGGAGGTTTTTAATCGATTCCCTTACTTTTCCGGCTTTTGGAGAATGCAGCATGCGGTTTACCAGGCGGTAGAAAAAAGAATTGAATAAAACCAGCAGGATGCACACCAGTATACCGGTAATAGCCGCTATAGCTATCAGCACGCTTTTAATCTGAACCAACTTCCAGCCGAATAATACCGCCAATAGCGCCAAAAGCACAAGCCCGGTATAACCGCTCAATCTGTCCAGGAGTACCGTAGCAATTACTTCGCGCGGCCTTTTGGTATGCGTTGCCAGGTCTATACTGCGAACAAAATCCCCCCCTATGGCGGAGGGAAGAAAAAGATTAAAGAAAAGCCCTCCGGCGTAAGAAATTATCACCCTGCGCATAGAAAGGTGGATCTTTACCGCCTTAAGCAGCATCTCCCAGCGCAGGATACAGAATATATAATTCAGGGCGAAGATGCTGAAGGCAAGGAAAAGGAATCCTTTGTTTGCTGTCCTGATGGTTTCAAAGAGGCTCTTGCGGTCTACCTGGAAGAAAAGCAGAACCAGAAGGACGATGCTTATGGCTATCCTTAAAAATACGGAAAAAAACTTTTTCAATCTGCCCTCTTAAATTTTCAGCTCTTTACCGGTTAACTCCCTGTAGGCCTGGAGATATTTTTGAGAAGTCTTTTTAATGATCTCCGCGGGAAGCTTTGGCGCCGGAGGAGTCTTATCCCACTCTAAGGTTTCCAGGTAATCCCTGACGAACTGCTTATCAAAGCTCGGCTGCGCTGCCCCGGGCCTATATTTATCCCTGGGCCAAAAGCGCGAAGAATCGGGCGTGAGTACTTCGTCAATCAGAATAACCTCTTCATTATAGGCACCAAATTCAAACTTGGTATCTGCGATAATTATGCCTTTCTCCAGCGCGTAATCTGCGGCCTTGCTGTAAATTGCAACGCTTGTGTCTTTAAGCTTCTGCGCGACGCTACCCCCTAAAAGCCCCTCAACATAACCCTCTTCCACATTCTGGTCGTGGCCGGCATCGGCTTTAGTAGAAGGAGTGAATAATGCCTGGGGCAGCTTGGAAGATTCAACGAGGCCTTCGGAAAGTTTTATCCCGCAAACCGAACTGTTCTTTTGATACTCCTTCCACCCCGAACCCGAAAGATATCCCCTGACTACGCATTCTACGGCAAAGGGCTTGGTTTTTTTGACCAGCATCGAACGCCCGGCGAGATCTTTTTTATACTTCTTTACTTCTTGGGGATAATCGTTTACGTCGGAGGTGATTAAGTGATTCGGAATAATCCCCTTGAGATAATCAAACCAAAAAATTGATAATCCGGTTAAGACCCTGCCTTTATGCGGGATACCGCTGGGGAGCACCACGTCAAAACAGGATATTCTGTCGGTTGAAACAACCAGAAGCTTATCATCTAAATCATATACATCGCGCACCTTGCCCCGTTTAAAAAGCTTTAGTCCGCTAAACTCGGTTGTCAATAATACTTGTTCACTCATCTGATTTTAAGCGCCGGATAAGCGCCTCGTATTCATCCCTCAATTCCTCGGGTAAATCCTTTTTGAATTTTTTGAAGAAGTCTTTTACCCCTGCCAGATCATCAATCCAATCCTGCTTATTTACTTCAAACAGCTTATCCATCACATCACCCGGGATATCCAGTCCGGTTAAATCCAGGTCCGCGATTTTTGGCAGATATCCGATCGGATTCCTTATTGAGCCAACCTTATTATCGCATCGGGCCAGTATCCACTCCAGGATACGCAGATTTTCTCCGAATCCCGGCCAGAGGAACTTTCCCTGATTATCGGTCCTGAACCAGTTTACGCAGAATATTTTCGGGGGGTTCTTCATGCGTTCACCCATATCCAGCCAGTGCTGAAAATAATCCGCCATATTATAACCGCAGAAGGGCAGCATTGCCATCGGATCACGCCGCAGATGCCCAACCTTACCTACCTGCGCTGCGGTAAGTTCTGACCCCATAGTTGCCCCTATAAAAACTCCATGTTTCCAGCTGAATGCCTCATATACTAAAGGCGCAAGACGCGCCCTGCGGCCGCCGAAGACGATCGCGGATATCGGCACTCCATGGTGCTGGTCAAGCCGAAATGATGCCGTGGGACAATTAACAATCGGGACGGTAAAACGGCTGTTAGGATGCGCCCCCTTTATCTCTTTACCTTCAGCATCGCATATGCCCGCTTTCCACGGCCTTCCCTGCCAGTCAATACCGGATTCCGGCGGTTCACCGTCTGCTCCTTCCCACCAGACTGTCCCCTCAGGCGTAAGCACCATGTTGGTATAGATCGTATCTTTCTTTATGGTCTCCACCATATTAGGATTATTCTTGGAATTAGTTCCCGGCGCTACCCCGAAAAAACCGGTTTCCGGATTAATCGCCCAGAGCGAACCGTCGGAATCAACGCGCATCCAGGCGATATCATCCCCTACCGTCCAGATTCTGTATCCCTTTGCCTTTAATCCTTCTGGAGGCAGAAGCATAGCCAGGTTTGTTTTGCCGCAGGCGCTGGGGAATGCCGCTGCGATATATTTAATGTGGCCGTCAGGCTCTTCAATACCCATAATCAGCATATGCTCCGCCATCCAATGCTCTTTTCTGGCAAGGAAACTCGCTATACGTAAAGAAAGGCACTTCTTGCCTAATAAAACATTTCCTCCGTAGCCTGAGCCCACGCTCCAGATAGCATTATCTTCGGGAAAATGCAGGATCAACCTGTTGTTAATATCCAGCTTTGCCTTGGAATGCAGGCATTTGGTAAACTTATCCTCTTTTTCAAGCTGGCGTAAAACCGATTCACCCACGCGGGTCATAATCACCATATTCAACACCACATAACGGGAATCGGTAAGTTCAATCCCTATCTTACTGAAGGGAGAACCCACCGGGCCCATCGAGAAAGGGATTACATACATCTTCCTGCCGATCATAGAATCTTTAAAGATTTCCCGCGCTTTAGCGTATGCGGCTTTAGGGGCCATCCAGTTATTATTGGGGCCGGCATCGCGTTTCTTACGGGTGCAAATAAAAGTAAGGTGTTCGGCGCGCGCTACGTCGTCTTTAGCAGTCCGGTGCAGGAAACAATGCGGTAACTTTTCTTTATTCAGGGAAATCATCTCCCCCTCAGCGGTAGCTTCCTCTTCAAGAGCGGTCCTCTGCTCGGCAGAGCCGTCAATCCAGACTATTTTCTCCGGGTTGCACATCTTCGCCATTGCAGTTACCCAACTTTTAATTTTTTTATTGCGCGCGGGAAAACTCTTCATCGGTTTAATAGGTATTTATGCGCCGAATCTGCGGCAACCGCTCCTTCGGCACAGGCGGTAATTACCTGATATAATGTTTTACTGCGGCAATCTCCGCAGGCAAAAACTCCCTTTTCAGAAGTCAGCATCTGCTGATCTGTGATTATAAACCCTTTTTCATCCGTATCCAAGATATTTTTTAAAAAACCGGTATTCGGTTCTATCCCCACAAAGATGAATACCCCGGAACACGGTATCTGAGAGATAGCGCCGGTTTTAGTATTTTTCAGGCTTACCTTTTCTACCCTGCTTTCACCGGAAATCTCCTCCAGGACCGACTCTAATACCGGCTCTATTTTTGGGTTATTCCTGGCTTTTTCGATTAGGATCGCCGATGCCCTGAACTCGCTTCTGCGGTGCACCAAATACACTTTAGAAGCATAACCGCTTAAGAAAATCGCCTCTTCTACCGCCCTATCCCCACCTCCGATAAGCATAATCTCTTTGTCTCTAAAGAGCGGCCCATCGCAGGTACCACAGTAGGAAACGCCCCTGCCAGTCAGGCGCTCTTCGCCCGGCACGCCGAGCCTGCGCGGTTTTGCGCCGGAAGCGATAATCACGCTTTGCGCCTGGTATGAATTTTCTTTAGTGATAATATCAAAATTTCCGCTGTTCTGCTGCAACTGGCATACTTCACTATTATCTATAGTCAGGCCTAACTCGTGGATCTGCTTTTTGAACCTCTCAATAAGTTCAAACGTGGAGATGCCGCCCGGAAAACCGGGATAATTTTCGATTTCCGACGAAAGGATGATCTGGCCTCCGGCAGAGACTTTTTCGAGAATCAGCGTATTCAAGCGGAATCTTCCCGCATAGAGCGCAGCGGTTAAGCCCGCCGGGCCGGCCCCGATTACCGCCAAATCATACATGGCTAAGCTCCTGATAAATTTCCTCCGCCAGGAATGAACTTCTTGCCAGCGGAGCGGATAAGACTTTTTTAAACCCTAAGGATTCGCCAATATCTCTGTATCTGTCAAATTGCGCCGGATTGATAAACTCTTTTACCGGGTAGTGGCCGGGCGTAGGGGCAAGATACTGGCCGAAAGTAACTATATCGCAGTAATTATATCTTAAATCGCGCATTGCCTCAACTACTTCTGCTTCGCGCTCGCCAAATCCCAGCATTAGAGAAGACTTTGTGATTACGTTGCCGGATAGCTGCTTAATTTTACGCAAAACCATAAGCGACCGCGCATAATCCGCCTGCGGCCTCAATCCGGCGTAGAGCCTCTTTACTGTTTCAAGATTATGAGCCACTACCAGCGGAGAAGAATCAATGATTAATTGCAAAGCCTGCGCCTGGCCTTTGAAATCGGGAATCAATAATTCCGCCCCGATGCCCTCGGCGCGGAGACGCCTGACGGTTTCGGCAAAAACCGCAGCCCCTCCGTCGGATAAATCATCGCGCGTTACCGAGGTAATTACCGCATATTTGATCCCGATATCCCTGGCGGCCCGGGCAACTCTTAGAGGCTCGCCCGGGTCAAAAGCAAGCTTAAGAAAATTTTTCTTTACGCAACAAAACCTGCATCCCCTTGTACAGACATTCCCCAATATCAAAAAAGTCACCCTGCCGCGGCTAAGACAATTATTCAGATTCGGGCAGCGCGCTTCCCGGCAGACGGTGGAAACCGGATAACGTGTTAATTCTTCCATTCGGGAAAATACCCGCGCCTGGGGTATCTCTTGCTTAAACCAATCCGGCAGCTTTTTCATTTATTAAGGCGGAGAAAGTTATCTATTGAACGGTCAAAACCCTTTTCCGCTTCCGGGGGAAAGTAACAGGCGGGTAACTGCCTGCTTTTACGGTGATAGGCGATACATTCGCAGCAAATTCCTTTTCTGCCGCATGGCTCATAACTACAGTTGCAGTTTGCAAGATTTTGTTTCTGATTCGGGCAGGATTTCATCCTGAAACCTCTTTTTTCCCGCTGAGCCTATCTGATACTCTGGCGGGATCCCGCCCGATTCCTCGATTGCTTGGCGGGATAATTTTTCTAATTTCTTCTTTATCCTCATCCTCTCAATGAATGAGGCATAATCTACGATCAGCCTGCCTCTTAAATGGTCTATCTCATGCTCTAAAACGCATGCCAGAAGATCCTCTGCTTCTATGCTCAACGGCTTGCCCTCTTCATCCTGCGCATGGACGGTGATTTTTTTTGCCCGTCTTACTTTAACGCAGACTCCCGGCACGCTCAGGCAGCCCTCTTCCAGCGCCTGCCTACCTTCTCTTTTGACTACTTTCGGGTTGATCAGCTTATAAAGGCCGCTGCCGATATCCACGGTAATCATCGTTTCCAGGATGCCTGCCTGCGGAGCAGCCAATCCGATGCCTCCCCCTTCGTACATCAGTCGGGCCATACTGCTTAGGATCTGTTTATGGCGGGGGGTAATCTTTTTAACCGCCAGCGCCTTCTTCCTTAAGACAGGATCGCCGAAAAGTTTAATCCTTAACCCGGTTCCTTCTTCCATATTATTTCTTTCTTTTGGAAAGGGCGGGGTTAATCCGGTTTCCTTCGCCGACAAATACTATCCTGGGCTTAACTCCAGATGCCTTCCTATCTTCAACTATCATGTAAGCTACAATAATCAACTTATCCCCCACGGAACCTAAGTGCGCTGCCGGCCCGTTAAGGCAGATAGCACCTGAGCCTTTCCTGCCCTTAATTACATAAGTCTCAAAACGCTCGGCGTTATTAAGGTTAAAAACCTCTACTTTTTCACCGGGCAGAAGATCAGCCTCACGCATTAAAATTTCATCAATAGTAATACTGCCTTCGTAAGCGAGGTTCGCTTCGCTTACGCGCGCCCCGTGTATCTTTGATTTTAATATTGTCCTGTACATCTCTAATGCTACCTCCGTTTAAAACTTTTTTTTACCAGCTTAAATGTGCTCTGGGCAATCATCAGCTCTTCATCAGTGGGGATTACCAAGATCTTAGGCTTATTTTTAAAGTGAGCGAATATACCCCGGCAGATTTCCTGCCTGATACTGCGCTGATGTTCTCCTATGCCGGCGGTAAAGACTATAGCATTAACTCCGCCCATTATCGCAGCATAAGCACCGATATATTTTTTTATCCGGTAAGAGAAGATATCCCATGCCAGGCGCGCCAGCCGGTTACCGGCATTTCTCTTACGCTCGATAATCCGCATATCATTACCGATACCGGAGATACCCTTAAGGCCGCTTGCTTCATTCATTGTCTTATCTATCCCGCCGGCATCAAGGCCCTCTTTCTTCATAATAAAAGTTACCAGCGCCGGATCGATATCTCCGCAGCGGGTACCCATCACCAGCCCTTCCAGCGGAGTAAAACCCATGCTGGTGTCTACGGAACGCCCCCTGTCAACAGCAGTAATACTGCAGCCATTGCCCAGATGGCAGGTAATCAACTTCAATTTCTTCAGCGGTTTTTTTAACTTTTCCGCGGCCCTCTGCGCGACATACTCATGGCTTGTGCCGTGAAAACCGTATTTCCTGATGCCGTATTTACGGTAATAACGGTAAGGCAGGCCGTATATATATGCGTGCTCCGGCAACGATTGATGAAAAGCCGTATCAAAGACTGCGACCTGTTTGACACCCGGCAGAAGCTTTTTACAGGCAAGGATACCTTCGAGGTTCGCCGGGTTATGCAGAGGCGCTATCGAACAGCAAAGCCGGATCTCTCTGATTACCGAAGCAGTAATGATTACCGGCTTTTTAAACCTCTCTGCGCCGTGCACTACGCGATGGCCGACCGCAGAAACTCCGTCAATCTTTTGCAGAATCTTCTTTAATCCGCTGTGGTGGTCCTTTACCGGAGAGTTCTTTTCTCCGATACGGTCTATACTGCCGCGGACCAGCAGGCGATTTCCGGGCATAGTATAGAGTTTATATTTGATCGAGGAACTGCCGCTGTTAATGACAAGTATTCTCATAGTTTAGCCCATAGCTGATGGCTCATAGCCCATAGGCTACAATCCATAGGTTACTGAGCCATGATGGCAATTGCCGCTACACAATCGACAATATCTTCCACGGAACAGCCGCGCGATAAGTCGCTGCAGGGCTTATTTAGCCCAAGAATCAGCGGGCCGACTGCCCGGGCATCAGCCAACCTCTGCACAAGTTTATAACCGATATTCCCTGCTTCGAGGTTTGGAAAAATTAAAACGTTTGCCTGTCCGGCAATCGGTGAATCGGGAAATTTTATTTTCGTTACTTCCGGTACGATCGCCGCATCAACCTGTAATTCCCCGTCAACTAAAAGGCCGGGGGACATCCCCTTAATCAAAGCGAGCGCTTCGGTGATTTTATCGATTGACCTGCCCTTAGCCGAGCCTTTGGTCGAATAACTTAGAAGCGCTACGCGCGCGGGGATATCAAGCGTCTTGGCGGCTAATTCCGCGGCAGCAACCGCAATACAGGCAAGCTGCCTGGCGTTGGGGTCCGGGACAATGCCGCAATCGGCGAAGACAAAAGTCCCGTTTTCCCCGTAAGGGCAATCCGGAGTTACCATAATAAACGCACCGGTAGCAATAGTAATGCGTTCGCTTACCCCCAGGCAGCGTATGGCGCTTCTTGCTACATCCGGGGTGGTATGGCTGGCGCCTGCCACAAAACCGTCGGCATCGCCCATCCTGGCCATCATTGCCCCGTAATAAAGAGGGCTATCAAAGAGCTTCCTTACTTCGTTTAAACTGATGCCTTTTACTTTATGCAGCTGGTAATACTGCTTGATGTAGTTTTCCCTCTTCCCGGAATTGATTTTATCCGGCGTCAAGAGTAGGACTTCGGCGATTTTTTCCTTCTCTATTATTTTGGCTGCTTCTACGACTCGCCGGTCATTATTTTCAGGCAGGACGATTCTTTTGGGATTAGACCTTGCTTTATCCCTGATCCTGTTGATCGTATCCATCTTTATATTCCTTTCCCCGCCACCAGCCAGCTCTCGGGCGGGATCCCGCCCGAAGCCTAAATTTACATGCGGGACAATATCGCTTCTAAATCGACGTTTTTCCTGATTAATTCTACTGCGGTATTTATCTTTTCCTTATCGCGCGGCCTGATTTTGACGGTAAGGTCGTGAATAAGCGACGATACCAGATAGGTATCTTCTTTTGCCATCAATACCGGAAAACCCGACTTGCTTAAGATGCTTATAATCGGCGGGTCCGGCATTATCCCTCCGGTCAGGACCATCCCGGAAATCTTAGTGCGCTTATCCGGCGTATCCCTGAAACACCCCAGGCATGCCACAATCAAATCCTCCCTGTCTCCGGGGGTAATCAAAAGGCTATCTTCAACGATATAGTTGATTGCGTCGCGGGGCTCCATTGCCCCGATAATAATCCGCGAAATGGAATTCTCAAGATATTCCTTGCCGCAGACAATCTCATAACCTGTCTCATCCACGATCTGCCCCAACGTCGGGTAAGAGAGCATCGGCATATAAGGGATTACCCCCAGCACCTTAATGCCGTTATGCTCCAATCCTTTCCTCACCAGGCGATTGATCTTATCAAACTTCTCAGGCAATACCTTATTTACGATAACCCCGAGAAGTTTAACTCCCACGCGCTCAAAAAGCGCTTTATTCAGGATAATCTCATCGATCGGCCTGCCGATGCCGCCCGAGGAGAGAATGATCACCTTGGAATTGAGGAGTTTTGCTACCGCGGCATTTGAATGGTCAAAAACAGAACCTACTCCGGCATGGCCGGTGCCCTCGATTACCACCAGATCCTGTTTTTTCGAAACCCTGTGGAATGATTTCTTGATCTGCTTGGTAATCGCTTTCTTATCAGGGTGGGCGATATATTCCTCGGTAAAACCCTTCTCAACCGCTATCGGGCTCATGTCTTTAAGCCCGCATTTGATTCCGCAGACCTCTTCTATCAAGAGCGAATCTTCGTCAATCTTTAAACCTTCTTCCTCAAGGTAGCGCTGGCCGATAGGTTTTATAAAGGCGACCTTCTTGAATTTTTCCTGAAAGTTACGAATTAACCCCAGTGAAACGGTAGTCTTGCCATCATTCTGCTTGGTAGCGGCGATAAATACCCTTTTCACCTGAGCCCTTACTCCTGACTATATAACCCTGGCCCGAGTAAGGGCCGGGTTAGAGGTTCTCTTCTATTCTTTTTCTTAAATCAGCTTTACTGAGCGCGCCGACTACCTGGTCCATTACTTTACCGGCCTTGAAAAAGACCAGGGTAGGAATGGACATCACCGCGAATTCCGTGGCAACTTTGGGATTTTCATCCACGTTTACCTTTCCGACCTTAAGTTTTCCGGTATACTCTTTTGCCAGTTCCTCCAGCGCAGGAGCAATCATCTTGCAGGGGCCGCACCAGGCAGCCCAAAAATCAACTAAAACCGTACCCTTGTCTTCAAGAACTTCCTTCTTGAAGTTCATATCGCTAAAATGCAAAGTACTCATGGCTGGCATCCTCTTAAAAAAGGTTAATATTTTATCGGCAGGGAAGTATAAAATATCACAAACAGGAAAGAATTGCAAGCGGTTTATGAAAATTAGCTGTTAGCTTAGTTTACTTGCTGTTTAGCCACCCATAATTAACCCTTGTTATTTTGAATCTGCCGGGAGAAATAGCCGCCGGTCAAAGAATCTAGCGAAGCGCTTAATTCCTGTATCCGCAGCTCCTTTTCCCTGCGCTTCTTTTTATCCAGGAGAGAGAGCTCGTCTAACTCCATTTTGACCCTTAAGCGTTCATAGTAAGTTTTATTCACCTCATCCAGTATATCATCGCGCAATTCCACCATCAGGCGGGAACGGACATCAATATTAGTCTGGTCATCGCTAAAGACTAAATCGCTTAACTCCCAGCTTAACGACACCCCCCAGCTCTTATTGTTATATTTAGTGACGTCATCCGGGCCTGCATAGTGCCTGCCCGGAGTCCCGTTTGAGCTATAGGTGCCCCAGATATTGCTTGAATTTGTCCGGTTTAAATCCTGATCCATAGAGAGAGTGACTTTAGGCAGTAAAGCTTTTTTCGCCGCTTGTTTCCTCCAGCGGATTATCTTCTCCGGCTCAACCTCAGCATATTTTATCGCTGCCTGCTGAACCTTCTGTATAGACGGCTCTCTGGAATAATCCGGATCATTGCTATATGTGGCATCGGCAGCTACCTGGGTTGCCTTGAATAAACCGTTATTACAACCAGCATAGAGTACCCCCTCTATATCAGCGCTTAAACAACGCACATAGTCACAGTTAGCGCCAAAGAAAAGCTCCTGCCACCTGCCGTCGTCATACCTGAAAATTCCTTTTTGAGTCGCTGCGAATAATTCGCCTGTCGGCAGTAATGAAAGTAGACGTACGTCTTTGCTTAAAAGCCCATAATCGTCAAATGATCGCCAATTCAGCCCGTTATCCTGGCTTTCGTATATACCGATTGCCGTAGCCAGGTAGAGGTGCCCTTGGCGGAGGGAATCAGCGCAAATATAATTGACCAGCGAACTCCTGTCCTCCTCCCGGCTTTCAGCTGCCCCTTCTTCATAAATAAAAACCTCCCTCCCTTGAGCGGAATAAATCTTACTCCATTCAAAAGAATCTTCTTCCTTAAGATATACACCATCCGCAGAAGCAACGTATACACTGCCAAAAGCAGAATCAATGTTCATAATCTCTGTCTTGCCTAAGGTGCCGTTTGCCTTATGCCAAAGCCTGCCATTATCTACGGAGATAAAAAGCCCTCCTTTTGTTCCGAGGTAAACCACGCCTTCGCAAACCGCCACGCCTGTACACGCCTGCTCATTTTGATTTTTCCCTTTAAGGGATTTTTTCCAGCTGTTGCCGTTATCTACGCTGATATATAAACCGTTGCCCGTGGCAGCGTACAGCCGTCTTTTATCGGAAGGATCTGCCGCCAGGCGATTAATATCCCTGATATCGCCTCTTACCGACAAAAGCAAACGCCAATCCCCGGCATCGTCAACATACCTTAAAATCCTGCCTGCCGAGCCGATAATAATGCTGCCTGCCGAATCACTCGCCAATACCGCGGTCACCTCTCTGTTGCCCAAACTGATATCCTGCCATTGAAAGTCCGCTGCCAAAGAAATATCTACCGCCGCTACAAATACGATTAGCCCCAAAATAATATTCTTCATCGTGCCACCTCCGCTTTAATAGACGCAAAAGGCGGTGAAATCTAACGCGAATTTTTTTAAATTATTTAATCGGGGGCGTGCGTATCGGAGGCTGTAGAGTAAAGCGCGAGGAATTCCTGCTTGATTTTTTCATATCTGGGGGTATCTATGCCTACATAAATCTCCTGGGCTTGACGGAAATAGTCCCTGGCTCTATGCCTGATATTCCTTCTTTTATATACCTGCGCCAGATTATAATATGCCTCGGCTAATTCCGGTTTGGCGCCGATCTTAAGGCCAAGCGCAGCTGCCTGACCAAAGAATTTCTCGGCATCCCTTAGGTTATCTATTTCAACATAAAGCTCACCGATCATATTGTAATCTGAGGCGATATTTGCCTGCGCCCCCAGTTCCTCATCCAGGGCCAGGCCTTTGTAATAATACGCCAGCGCTTTCTGATATTCCTTTTCGTAAAGATATATCTCGCCGAGATTAAAATAGCAATCGCTTAATTCATGCCTCAGCTTCATCTTTTCAAAAATAATACGGCTCTTTTCATAGAATTCGCGCGCGGCCTGATAATCATTTTTATTCACAAATACAAGCCCGATATCAAAATAATCACAGGCCAGATTATGCCTGTACTGGCGGATATGCTGCCTCTGCCGGTTAATCTCCGAACTTTTCATCAGAAGCTCAAGCGCATTGTCGTACTCCTCTTTATCAATATGCCATACCGCCAGCCTCTCCATTGCCCTTGATTCGTTTAAGCTGTCTCTATTGCGCCGGCTCAAATCTATTGCTTGCTGATAAAACTCAAAAGCCTTTGGGTATTCCCCGCGCAGATGATAAGTCCAGCCGATCCAGGTAAAAGCCGCAGCCAGGCTATTCTTATCATTGCGTTTCTCCGCGGCAATGGCATAATCAAAATAATACTTAAGCGCCGTCTCCCTGTCCCCTGCCCGCTGGTAAGTTTCTGCCAGCAACGGGTAAACCGCGAGGAACAAAGGGTCCTTCTCAATGATCTGCCGGGAAAGCCTTATCGCCTCCTGATTATTTCCGTTATTAAATGAACTTTTAGCTTTAAAGTAAAGCGCCTGGGCAGCCGGGTTTAAAGATGCAATCCAGCCATAGAACCAGAAGCTTACGGCGATTACCGTTATCGCTGCCAGGCCGGCAAGGATTTTTTTCTTATGGGTCTTTATATTAACGCGCTGCCTGTAAGCAGGAGCGGCATTGCGGTTAAAAAGGACAAAATCCGGGTCTCCATAAAGCAGGTAGCTCATCCAGGAAACCGAAGAAATCCCGTATTCCTTTACCAGCTTTAATCTTCCCTGCCGCAGGCTTTCTCCCACCGGTTTGCCGGAAATCATCCGGTTGTAAAATTCCTGAGTAAAAGTTAGGCTTAACGAATCTTCTATCTTGCGTATCGCTCCGATATAATGACGCACGCCTGAGGACAGAAAAGCCCAGGCAATGCTATAAGCCTTCTCCCCGCATTGCCGGGAAACGAAATCTTGCGAAAATTTAGCGCTTGAGCAGGCGTGCGAAAAAATCAGGCTGGGCATCACCGTAGCCTCTCCCAGCGTACAGATATCGCGCGCGGTAAGCCTGCCGTCGCTTAAAATCCAGCCGTTGTTTTCCCGTTCCTGCTGGTCATATTCGCAATGCCCGGAGAAATGAACAATGTCGTAATCGCGCAGGTTCTTCTTGACGTATAGCGTGTCTATATAGGTGGATTTAAAATCAACGCTGATATCCCGGCGCCTGCGGTCAAGCTGGTTTCTGATAAATAAGCCTTCAAGGTAGGCGGACTTAAGGTCTTTTGTCGGATTAGCCAGAATCAACATCCTCGGGGTAGAGGGCATGCTCCTGTATTGGGCGGGCTGAGGATTATCCTGGGTACGGATGATCCTGCCCAAACTGAATTTCAGGCAGAGGAAATCGCTCCCCGAATAGAGTAACTCCCAGGGGATATCCACTAATTCTTCGTCTATGGAGAGAACCAGGTCGCAGGAAGATGAACGGGTTAATTTTTCTTTAACTTGGCGGCTAAAGAGGTGGTCCCAGAGGAGTTGGCCGGTTTTCTTAAGGCCTTCGACCGATGCGAATTCTAAATTGCCTTTTTTATCCGCTTTATTTAATAAAAGGTTTATCTCAGCGCAAAACTTTTCTATCTCTGGAAACGAAACCTTAATCTGGCTATAATGCCTTAAAGTAGAGGCGGCCTGCCTGCGTTCAAAAACGCCCATCAACAGGGCATCCGTTTTTTTAGTGATTTCAAGGACTAAAGCTTCAGGTAAATCAGACATTTAAGCCGCTTAAGCCTTTATCTCCAGCAATATCGAAGCTGCTCTTCTCTCGGGGGAAGATATCTCGACTGTATATCTTCCCAAAAGAACGCTTTCAAAAACTGCCCTGCCGGACTGGGTAAGGTATGATTCTAATTCCGTATCATCCTTTATCAGCGTAATCCTTAAATCCCTAACCGCTTTAAGGGTGGCCTTATCATGAATGGATACCGATACAGAACAGGTGCCGCCGGACTTATTTTCGATTTTTACCTGTACCCTGATATCCTGGAAATCCCTTAAAAACGTAACTTCATCTTTAAAATCCTTAAGCTTGCGGCTGCGCAGTACCGGCGCCGGTACCAGTTCCTGGCCTACCAGCACGTCGGCGCTGGTATTGATGATTTCTATCGTCCTGTCTCTAAGCCGTAAGAATATTTCCGCCAGTATCCCCGAAGCAGCCGGGCAGACTAAACCCTTTGCCTTTTCAACCAGCGCATCAGGCACCTGCTGAGGCTGCTCATCGGAGAGGCTTATCTGCGCGGCAAAAGCTTCCGCGCAACGCCGGCAGCCTACGATGTGGCTCTTAACCATACCTGCTTCATCCGCGGCAAGCTTATCCTCTGCCAGGGAAGCTAGCAGCTCTTCGCTGGGGTGCTCCTGCGGCTGGCTGCTGTCTGCCTTCCATGCCCCAAAGGCAGCGCGGATCAGCTTATCCATATCCTTCTGATTCATAAGTCCCCTTTCGGGCTCGGAAATCCCTCCCCATTATCTCGCGCTTCATATCATGGCTCGGGATAAATTCGGGCTAATCCCGCGATTTGCCAATTAATACTATGGCGGGATGCCTCACTTGTAATAGACGTAAGAAACCGCCTAATCTAACTTAAAAAATCCTTTGCTGCGAAAGCAATCTCTGAGCCGCTCAATAATCCTTGCCTTCTTCATATCAATCGCGCCCCGGGAAATCCTGAAATAACCCTTGAGCACCTCGAGGGCGATTCCCCGGTTTATATGCAACTCAACAAAAAATTTATCATCCGCCCCTAAAACCTCAATACACTCCTTAAGCCCTTTTAGTAATTCGTCCTGCTGCAGAAGCTCGCCAATCTGCGGCGAACTATCAGCCAGGATCTCCTTCAGCGTAGAGCCCTCATCGCCTTCTTCCAGAGAAACTGTCTTTTTAAGGCCACGCAGGAAATCAAAGGTAAGATTAACCGTTACCTGCCTCAGCCAAGTAGCAAATGAACAGCCATTCTTTGCCTGAAAGCTCTTCAATTTACGGAAATTGTCTTTACTTAAAGCTGCGAAAGTATCCTGGAAGATATCATCGATATCTTCCTGCCTAAGAGATAAGCCGCTGAACCTGGCGGCGCTATGGATGTAATTGTATATAAGGCGGGAGTATTTTTCGACAAAACTATCCCAGGTTTGTTTGTCCCCCTGACAGCATTTGCGGACAAACTCCAGGTCGTTCATGGATATATTATAGCACTAATTCTTAAGTAAAGAACTCAAAAATCGGCAGTTTAGCCTGATTTATTGGCTTGACAAGGGGCTATTTTCGGGTATACTTATACTTTCAAAAAAAGGTGGATAAAAATGCTTAAAATCTGCGCGTTATGCAAGAAAGGCGAGCTTACCGGCAAGTTAGTCACCCGTAAAGGCCAGTATAAGGCAAAGGGGGGAACGGGAAGCAAAATCGCCCGCTGGACAAAGAGGAAATTCTACCCTAACCTGCAGAAGATGCGCCTGGTCATCAACGGCCGCATCATGCGGGTATATGTCTGCGCCAGGTGTATCAAAAAGGGCGAACTCCGCAGAGCTTAAACCTGCCTGAAAAACAATTCTTTGGCTTCCAGAATAATGCTGCTTTCCCCCTGCCAGTTATCCATGCGGGGCGTATAGACCATATCAAAACAACTGCTTTGCTGGAAATTTCCCTCCAAAGCGCTCATGCCAAAGCCGATTGCCTGAAAGACCGCGTCCCCGTCGCTTACCCGGAATTTAATCGTATTCCTTGCTAAAATCTGCGGCTGGCCTTTTAATTTGAGGCTGCGGCTGTAAAATAAAGGCTCGGGGTTGCCCGCGCCAAAAGGCTCGAGCCTCTGCAATTCAAGGATGATCTTCTCATTGAACTGCCCCAAGGCAATCTCCATATCTATATCTAACCTGGGAAGAAGATCCTCCAGCCTGATCGTTTTCTTTGCCAAGGCGTTGATACTCTTTTTAAATTCTTCAATGCTGTCTTTGGAAATTACCAAGCCGGCGGCATGGGCATGGCCGCCAAAATCTTCCAGAAGATGTCCGCACTGAGAGAGCGCGTCGAATAGATGGAAATTCTTTATTGAACGGCCTGAACCTTTACAGAGGCGGTCGGAAACGGAGATCACGATAGTCGGCCGGTAAAAACGGTCGGAGATTTTGGAAGCGACTATCCCTAAGACCCCGGGATGCCAATCTTTCTTTGAAAGTACGATTATCCTGTGCTCCTTGAAATTGATGTCCCTGTCGATTATCTCCTGCGCCTCCTGCAGGATACGCCCCTCAACCTTCTGGCGCTGGCGGTTTTGCACCTCTACCGCTTCTGCCAACTTCGAAGCCTCATCAAATTGCCTGCTCATTAAAAGATCCAGCGACATTTCAGCGCTGTCCATCCGGCCGCTGGCATTAAGCCTAGGGGCAATAATAAAGTTTACAAAAGTAGAATCAATGCTTCTGCCTTTTATACCGCTTCTTTCTATCAGGGCCTTGAGCCCCGGCCGCTTAGACTGAGAAATCTTTTTTAACCCCTCTTTGGCGATAACCCTGTTTTCTCCGACCAAAGGAACAACATCGGCAATCGTACCCAGGCAGACTAAATCAAGATCTTCCTGCAGGGTTTCTTTGGCAAGCGCCTGGCAGAACCGATAAGCTACCGCTACCCCCGCTAGGTCCCTGAAAGCGTATCCGCACCCCTTAACCTTAGGATTAATCACTGCATAGGCATCAACCAGAAGGCCGGCTGCCGGTTCATGGTGGTCAGTTACAACAACATCAATATTATTGCGCTTAAGTTCGCTTATCTGCCGGCGGTTATTTATCCCGCAATCAACTGTAATTAATAGGCTCGCCCGCTGTTGCTTGGCTTTATTGATAATCTCATCGCTCAATCCGTAACCTTCTTTAACCCGATGCGGCAGGTGATGGCCGGCAGAAATCCCCAGGCCCTGCAGGGTGTTTTTTACCAGCGCCAGGGCGGTTATACCGTCTACATCGTAATCGCCGTGGATTAAAACTCTCTCTTTATCGCGTACAGCCTGCCGCACCCGCTCTACTGCCTGAGGCATCTGTTTAAAATCATAGGGGTCACAAAGGTCTTCCAGCCTCGGATTAAGAAACTTTTGACCCTCTTCGGCAGAACTAATCCCGCGGTTTAGAAGCAGCTGTGCCAGAAGCGGCGAAATCCCCAACTCCCGCGACAGCCTCTGCTGTAAAGTGATATCGGCTGAGGCGATATTAAGTATTTTATGGCTGTGCATTGAATGAGCCCATAACTTACGGAACGAAGTGAACGTAAGTTATTCGGGCGAATTTAACCCCGCACCTGAAGTGGTTCTCCCGATTGCGGGGTAAGTTCGGACATATGACTTATGTCGCGCTTCGCGCTCCATAAGTCATGTCCTCACTTACATTTCTTCGGGGCGGCTGATGCCCAGCAATTTTAAACCTTGCGCCAGGACAAGTTTCGCCGCCTGAATCAGGGCAAGCCGCGCCCGGCTTAATTCCTGGTCTTCCCCCAGTACGCGGTGTCTATCGTAGAATTTATGGAAGCTCTCTGCTAACTCCTGCAGGTATACGGTCAGCATATAAGGATCCTGCGTTTTGACACAGACGTCTATAATATAAGGAAACTGGATTATTTTTTTAATCAGCCTTAGTTCCTCTTCTTCTTTCAATAACTCTAATGCCTGCCTGCTGCCGGCAGCTCTGCCGGGGCTGTTGCGCAGGATACTGCAGATCCTGGCGTGTGCATACTGTACGTAGTAAACTGGGTTCTCCGAGGTGTGTTTTTTGGCGATATCAAGGTCAAAATCAAGGTGGCTTGAGGTCCGGCGCATCAAAAAGAAGAACCTTGAGGCGTCAGAGCCAACCTCATCAAGGACTTCCCTCAAAGTGATGTATTGGCCCCTGCGCGTGGACATCTGTACCGGTTTACCCTCCCTGAAGATAGTCGCCAGCTGGACAATGATTATAGAAAGAGATTCTTTTGCCTGCCCCAGGGCCTCAACAGCGGCCTTAAGCCTGTTAATATAACCGTGGTGGTCAGGGCCCCAGAGATTGATTAAAAGCGTAAACCCCCTCCGGTATTTTTCCCGGTGATAGGCAATATCCGGAGCCAGATACGTATAGCTTGAGTCGCTTTTAATCACCACCCTGTCTTTATCGTCTCCAAACTGGGTCGACTTAAACCAAAGCGCGCCTTCCTGTTCGTAAAGTAACTCGCGTTTTTTGAGGAAATCCAAAGCCTTCCCGATCCTGCCGCTTTTTCTTAATGCCTTTTGGCTCGTCCAATAGTCAAATTTAACCCCGAAATCAGCTAATTCATTTTTAATCTGATTAAGGATGTACTCGCAGGCAAATTCTCCCAGCTTCTCGCTATTAACGTTTAATCTACGGGCTTCTTTTGCGATATCGTAAATATATTCGCCCTGATAATAATTTTCCGGAAACTCTATTTTTTCTCCTGAGAGTTCCCTGATCCTTAAACCTACCGAATTACCCAGAATCTCTATTTGGTTTCCTTCGTCATTAAGGTAATATTCCCTTTTTACCTTGTGCCGGCAGAAATTAAAAATATTCGCCAGGACATCACCGACAACCGCCTGCCTTGCATGCGCAACCGAAAGCGATCCGGTGGGGTTAGCGCTGACAAATTCTATTAATACTTTCAGGCGCTGCTTTGCTTGCGGCGCAAGTGCCGCGGCTGGTGTTTTAAGGATACCTGCCAGCTCAAGTAAAAAATATTCCCGGGATAAATAGAAATTTATAAATCCCGCGCCTTCTGCTTTGACCTCGGAGACAAAACGGGCAACCGGGTCATCTTTCAGAATCAGTTTTATTTTTTCCGCCAGTTGCCCTGCGATTTCAACCGGAGGCTTTCGCATGGCGCTGGCCAAGCGCAAAGCAACGTTAGAGCTTAGATCTCCGAATCTGCCCGCAGGGGGAACTTCAAGATAAAGCTCATCTTTTAAAGAATCGTCCGCGCCTGAATCTTTAATAGCGGCGCAGATTACCGAAAGCAGGGAATCGCTGATATTTTTCTTCATTTAAGGTACCTTTTAAGGCGGGTTGTGCGAAAAAGAGGATTTTAACGCGTTTTCCGGCTCAAAGCCACCTTCCTTGCATCCGACCAGAGGCGCTCTAAAGAATAAAACTCTCTCATCGGTTTATAAAAGACATGGGCTACTACAGAGCCGTAATCTAATACTATCCATCCCGACTCATCCGCAGATGGCACCTCTGAGAGAGATTTTATTCCTTGCTTGCTTAAATCTTCCTGAATGGCGCCGGCAATTGCATTAACCTGCCTGTGGGAATTGGCGCCGGTGATTACAAAATAATCGCAGAAGTAGGTAAGCTTTCGCATATCCAGGATTACTGTTTTAAGGGCTTTCTTGGATTTTGCGACAGCCGCAATACGCCGGGCTAACTGAAGCACTATTTTTTTCCCAAGATCTTATACATGCCTGTGCCGCATTCAGGGCATTTCCCTTTCATCGCCGCGCGGCCGTTCTTCATCGTAACCTTCTGCTCGTCTTTCATTTCTCTGGGTTTTTTGCACTTTACACAATATCCTTTTTCTGCCATTTGCTTCCTCCTTTGGTTGGCTTGTTTGTAAATATTACCACACCTATAACTGCCAGTCAAGCGGCAAACTCAAGCTCAAATATTATACAACTTGGCTTGAGCCGGTCAATGCTTATTTCCCGAGACGGGCTTTATGTTCCTCTTCTATCTCTCCGACTATCTCCTCAACCAGGTCTTCCAGGGTGACCAGCCCGAGGGTTTTCTTCCTCTCCTGGGACACTACCGCCATCTGGATCTTTTCAGACTGGAACTTCTCTAAAAGCTCGGTCACCCGCATCGTGGGAGCGACAAAATACGGCTCGTGAAGCAAGTCCTGCAGCAGGAATAGCCCCTTATCGCGCACTAAATACAGGATATCGCGCGCGTGAATAATACCGATAATATTATCAATTGTCCCGGAAAATACCGGAAGACGCGCATAGCCGTGTTCGACAAACACGTTCAATAGCTCATCAAAAGTGAAATTTACGTTTACCGCGCTGATTCTCTCCGGCGGAACCATTACTTCGCTTACTTTTGTGTCGCCGAATTCAAAGATCCTGTGCAACATCTTCCTTTCCTTGTCGCTTAATACCCCCTCGTCCCTGCCGATTTCGATCATCATCCTTATCTCCTCTTCGGTGATCAGGGGAGATACCTTCTTTGGATGAACACCCAGAGCCCTTAAAATAAGGTTACTGATACCGGTAAAGACGATAATTATAGGATGGAAAACCCTGATGAAAAATTCCATAATCGGGGCGGTAAATAAAGCTACTTCTTCAGTGTGTTTTGTAGCGAGGATTTTAGGGGTAATTTCGCAGAAGATCAGCACGAAGAAAGATGAGACGAAAGTCGCTACGACCACCCCTACGCGATATCCCGCAAAGTGCACGAAGATTGCGGTAATAATAGCCGATATGGCGATATTGACGAAATCATTGCCGATGAGTATAGCGGCGATAAACTTATCAAGCTTATTCGTTAAGCGCTGGATACTCTGGGCTCTCCGTACGCCCTTAGCAATCATATTGCGCAGGCGTATTTTGCTTAAAGCGATGACCGCCATTTCCGAAGCCGAAAAAAGGAAAGAAAAAAGCGCCAGAAAAAACAGAAATAATATTAGAAGGAGGGGATTTAGTGTACTTGTCATGCTTTAATCTATTGCTAATTTAGCGCGAATTGAATCTTCCCTGCCCGCCAGCGGGCCGATGGCAGCAAGATTGAGTTTTTTGTTATCAAATATCTCGCGCGCTGCCCTCATGATTCCCGTGGCTTCAACTTTATTCAGCTGCGCAATGACCTCGTCAGGGCTTTCTATCCTGTTGAGGCTTGCGGTATACTCGCCGATCCAAAGCATATGCTCAAGCGTATCTTCCAATGCAAGCACCAGCTGCCCGATAGAAAAGTCTTTGGCGCGCTTTAGTTCTGCCGCAGGCACCGGATGCGATTTCATCCTTGCCAATTCCCTTAAAATCAATTCCAATGCCTCCTCGACCTTAGCGTTGTCGACTCCGGCATGCACCAGGAAAGAACCGGTATCATCCAGGCGTTTTACCTGTGTCCCGATCTCATAAGCCAGGCCGCGCTTTTCCCTTACTTCATTAAAAAGCCGGCTAGACATATTTGCACCCAAGATTACATGCAGCAAACTCAGCGCGTACTTTAGGGGGTGCTCTCTTTTAAAACTGTGGAACCCCATCGCCAGATGGCTCTGCTCGGTATCCTTATGCAAAATTTTTAATTGCGGCTCTCTCTGCTTTTCTTTTACGGGCAGGAACCGGTTTTCTTTTGCCGGTTTAACCTTAGCGGCTAATGCTTTTACTTTATCGCTGAGCCGCTGGTGGTCAAGTATCCCCGCGGCGCTAACCACTATATTAGCTGCAGAATAATTATCTTCTTTAAAACCGCAGATCTGGCTTCTGCTCATATTGTTGACGGTGTCCTCGAAGCCGATGATCGGCATCCCCAGCGGCTGGTTCGGCCATAAAAGCCCATCGAGAAGATCATGCACATAAGCGCGCGGCTGGTCCTTATACATCTTAATCTCTTCCAGTATTACGCTTCTCTCTTTATCGATATCCTCCTGAGTAAGCAGAGGATTTATCACCATGTCGGAGAGGATATCCAAAGCCGTATTAAGGAAGCGCCCCGGGATTTTCACCAGAAAACAGCTGAGCTCCTCGGAGGTGAAACCATTCAAAGAACCGCCCAGCCCCTCAATTGTCTCCTTAATTTTACGGCAGCTGTATTTTTTCGACCCCTTGAACAAAAGGTGCTCCAGGTAGTGGCTGACCCCTTTATCTTTTTCGTTTTCATAGCGGCCGCCTGTCTTCACCCATATCCCCAGAGATACGGATTGCATCTGTGCGATACGGCAGCTTACAATTCTTAAACCGTTGGAAAGGGTTGTCTTCTTATACACTTTTTAATCCTTTAACAAAAACAGATACTCTCTCGGGCATGTCTTTCCTGTTAATGTTATGCTTTATCTTTTCTATAATCGCGCTGCCCACAATAACACCATCGGCTACGCCATATAACTGCCTGATCTGCTCTCTGCGGCTTACTCCGAATCCCACACAAACCGGCTTATCGGTGATTTTCTTTATTAAACGCAGGTGGCGGATTAGTCCTTCGACAAGGCCCTTACGCGCTCCGGTAACGCCGGTGAGGGAAACATAATAGATAAAACCCCTGGATACCTTTGAGATAATTTTCGCCCTCTTGAGAGAAGTAGTCGGAGAAATAAAACAGATCAGGTCAATACCGCTGCGCTTGGTAATCTTGATAAACTCCCTGTCTTCTTCCGGAGGCAAATCGGGGATAATTAGGCCGTCCATGCCGCAACGGGCTGCCTGCGAAGCAAAACGTTCTCTTCCGAAACAGAAGATAGGATTATAATAGGTCATCAGGCAAATCGGGATTTGCGTAGACTTGCGCAGCTCTTTGACGGTTTCTAAAATATCCTGAAGATGGACGCCTTTTTTTAAAGCTGCCTGGCTGGCTTCCTGAATTACCGGCCCGTCTGCCATAGGATCAGAAAAAGGAACCCCCAACTCAATAATATCCGCCCCTGCGCGCTCAAGCCCGAAGACAAGGTTCTTTGTCGCAGCAAGCGACGGGTAGCCTGCGGTGATAAAGGCGATAAAGGCCTTTTTATTGCTTAATTTTAACTGCCTGAATTTTTTCTCTATCCTGTTCATCTTTTAAACCGCCTCCATATCCTTGTCGCCTCTGCCTGAAAGGCAAAGGATAACCAATGAACCCTTCCTTACTTTTCTATTTAAAATTTTGAGGTAATATATCGCGTGCGACGGTTCAAGCGCGGGGATTATGCCCTCATTCCGGGATAACAAACGAAAACCTTCCAGCGCCTGTTTATCACCGACTGCCACATATTTAGCGCGCCCGATCTTCTTATAATAGGCATGCTCAGGCCCGACCCCCGGATAATCAAGGCCAGCTGCGATAGAATGGGCTATTTTTACCTGCCCGAACCTGTCTTCCAAAAGCCCTGATTTCGATCCGTGCAGAATCCCGGTCTTGCCGTCGACTAAGGTAGCGGCGTGTTTACCCGTAGATATTCCTAGGCCAGCGGCTTCTACACCGATAAATTTAACCTGCCTGTCGCCGAAAAAATTATGGAAGAGGCCCATAGCATTGCTCCCTCCTCCGACGCATGCAACCAGATAATCAGGGAGCCTCTTTTCTTTTTTTAATATCTGTTGTTTTGCCTCTTTACCGATAACCGACTGAAAATCCCTTACCATTGCCGGATACGGATGCGGCCCAGCAACGCTGCCGATAATATAATAAGTCGTGCGTACGTTTGTGACCCAGTCGCGGATAGCTTCGGTCATTGCGTCTTTGAGCGTCTTTGAGCCGCTCTTTACCGGAATCACTCTAGCGCCTAAGAGGCCCATCCTCAAGACATTCAGCCTCTGCCTGCGGATATCCTCCTCCCCCATATATACATCGCACTCTAAACCGAACATCGCCGCAACGGTAGCGGTTGCCACTCCGTGCTGGCCGGCGCCGGTTTCAGCGATAATCCGTTTCTTTTTCATCCTACGCGCCAGCAATACCTGGCCTAAAGTATTATTTATCTTATGCGCCCCGGTATGCAAAAGATCCTCCCTTTTAAGATATACCTTCATCCTGCCTAAATACCTGCTTAAATTAGCGGCAAGGTATAAAGGCGTGGGCCTGCCGGCGTATTCTTTAAGGTAATACTGCAGTTCCTGCGCAAATTTCTTATCGTGTTTAGACCGCTGGTATTGGCGCTCTAATTCATCCAGAGCGCAAATCAGCGTCTCCGGCACATACCTGCCTCCGAAACCGTCAAAATGTCCTGTTTTATCCGGTAACATGGCATCACTCCTATACGTTATAATACATCAATCCGCCGTGAAATAAATTAAGGAATTTATCCCAGTAACGCGTCAGAAAATCGGAAAAATTCCTGAAAAATTCTGTTATCCCCGATGCTCCGGGAAAAGGATAATAAAAGTAATATCCGCTGCCGCTATCCGGCATGCCGAAAAAAGCCCGCTGAAGGAAAAATTTCAGTAATGCGAACCCTAAATTAATCAACAGGAGAAAAACAACCACCCCGAGGACAAAGCTGAGCAGGCATCCGAAAAAACAGTTATTACGCAGGGGCTTCTTCTCGAAAAACTCCCCGCAATACCTGCACTTTAAGGCATCCTCCTGAATCTCTTCCGCGCAATAAGGGCACTTTTTCATCTTAACCTTTTGACGCCTTGATGAACCTGATAATCTTATTTCTGTCCTTCTTGCCCGGCCTTATCTCTACCGAGCTGGAAACATCCACCCATTGAGGCGAACAAACAGCAATTGCTTTTTTTACGTTGGCACAAGTCAAACCGCCGGACAAAAATACAGGCCTCTTTATCCCCTTTAAGCCTTTAAGCAGCCTGATATCAAAAACCCTGCCGGTGCCGCCGAATTTTCTCTTATTGAAAGCATCAAACAGATAAACACAGGCCTTATATTTTTTTATCTCCTCTAAATCTATATCATCCTTTACCCTAAAGGCCTTAATTACCCTGTAGCCCTTAAACCTGCGGCAGAATTCCGGCGTTTCCTCCGCATGAAACTGCAGCCAATCAAGCCGGCATTTTCTGGCTATCGCCCTAACGCATTTTTCGCTTGCATTGACAAATACCCCGACTTTCTTGATTGACTTGGGCAATTGCCCGGTAATCACTGCCGCTTTCTCCGGAGTGATATAGCGCGGGCTTTTGTGGTAAAATACGAATCCCAAGGCATCGCATCCTGCCTGAATTGCCGAGCGGGCATCTTCCAGGTTTGTTATCCCGCATATCTTTACCTTTACCATCCCATTAGATCTACAACTTTAGCGCGTATATCAGCGGCCTCCATAAACGCCTCTCCGACTAAGATTGCGCTGACTCCGAGGATCTTTAAAAATAAAACATCCTGATAGCTCTTTATCCCGCTTTCTACCACAACGATTTTATCTTTAGGAATCAGGGTAAAGAGCTTCTCGGTCGTGGAAAAATCAACTTTCAGGGTATGCAGATCGCGGTTATTGATTCCGACTGCAGGGACTTTAAGATTGAGGACTTTTTTAAGTTCCTTTTCATCGTGTACTTCAATCAAACACTCAAGCCCGATTGAAGAGGCAATCCCTGTCAATTGCACGATCATATCCTTAGAAAGGATATCGGCGATTAAAAGCATGGCATCGGCTCCGTAATAACGGGATTCGTAAACCTGATAAGGATCGATTATAAAATCTTTTCTGAGCACAGGTACGTTGACTAAGTTTTTTACCTCTTTAAGATAAGAGATGCTGCCTGAAAAATAATCTTCTTCCGTAAGCACCGAAATTGCCTGGACACCGGCCTCCTGATAGCCTTTGGCTACCTCCTGGAGGTTAAAATCCTGCCGGATTACTCCTTTAGAAGGAGAAGCTTTTTTTATCTCGGCAATCAAAGAGATGGTACGCGGCTTATGGATTGAGGCGATAAACGGCCTAACCGGACCGGCAGAAGAAATTCCCGCCTTTAACTCTTCCTCGCTGAGCGCCTGTTTTGCCAGTGCAATCTTCTCTTTTTTCCTGGCGATGATCTCTTTTAATACATCTTTATCTGCCATGCCTGCCTTCGGAATATTCAATAAGTAACTCCAATTTTTTCATGGCGCTTCCGGAATCAATTGACCCGGCTGCCAGTTTAAGGCCCTCTTTAATCGAAGCGGCCTTGTTTGCCGCATATATCGCGCAAGCGGCATTCAAAAGCACAATATCCCTGTGCGCTCCGGGCTCACCGCTTAAAACTTCCCTTACTATGCGCTTATTCTTTTCCGGATCTGCGCCTGAGAGATCCTTCAGTCCTGCCCGCTTAATCCCGAAATCTCCGGGAGAAATTTCATAGTCCTTAAATTCGCCTTTATCAACCTCGGATATGAGAGTTTTTCCGGTAGTCGTCACCTCATCCAGTCCGTCTTCGCCGTGCACCACCAGCACATGCTCGCTGCCTAAATTAAAAAGCACCCGCGCCAGGATCTTTGTCCAATGCCCGCCATAGACCCCGATCAGCTGATTAGTCGCCCGTGCCGGATTAATCAGCGGCCCAAGTATATTAAACATCGTCTTCCTGCCTGCCTGCTTTCTTGCCGGCATCACGTGTTTCATCACCGGATGCAGGTTGGGGGCAAAAAGAAAGGCTATGCCTATCTCCTCCAGGCACTTTTTTATTAGCGGCCTGTCCATATTGATATTAACCCCCAGCGCCTCCAGGACATCAGCGCTACCGCATTTGCTCGAAACGCTGCGGTTACCGTGCTTGGCAACAGTGATCCCTGCGCCGGAAGCCACAAAAGCGCTGATCGTAGATATATTGAAAGTATCTTTCCTGTCTCCACCCGTGCCGCAGGTATCCAGGATATTCGGTTTATTGACGACAATCGGTTCGACATATTTAAGCATTACCTCAACCGCCGCTGTAAGCTCTTCGACTGTCTCGCCTTTATCGTTAAGGGATGCTAAAAACTCTACGATATCCGCGGTTGCTACGCTGCCGCTGAATATCTCCTCTAATGCCGCGCGCAATTCCTGAGGGCTTAAATCTTTCTTCTCTGCCAGTTTTTTTATTATGCCCCTTATCATAGCTTGAGAAAATTATCCAGAATATTTTTCCCGGGCTTAGTCAATACGGATTCCGGATGAAACTGTACACCCCGGATAGGATACTGCTTATGCGCTAAAGCCATAATCTCGCCCTCTTTAGTCCAGGCGGTTATTTCCAGCTGAGAAGGAAAGCTCTTCTTTTCTATGATCAGGGAGTGATAACGCGTTGCTTCGAAAGGATTGGGGATGCCTTTGAATATATCTTTACGGTTGTGATAGATTAACGACGTTTTTCCGTGCATCAACCGTTTCGCCCCTACAATGCGCCCGCCGTAAACATAGCCGATGCACTGATGACCGAGGCATACGCCTAATATAGGAATTTTACCTCCCAGCTCTTTTATCAGCTTACAGGATATGCCGGCATCTTCCGGCCTGCCGGGGCCCGGAGAAATCACTATTTTTCGCGGCCTTAATTTCTTTATCCCGTCAACGGATATCTTATCATTCCTGAATACTTTTACCCGGGCGCCCAGCGCACCGAGGTACTGCACCAGGTTATAGGTAAAAGAGTCGTAATTATCTATCATTAATAACATCTATTCCTTCTCCCTCCAGATCCTCGCCCCCAGCTTTTCCAGCTTTAGTTCGAGATTTTCATATCCGCGGTCAAGGTGATAGATCCTGGAAACCGAGCTCTTTCCCTTTGCTACCAGGGCCGCTAAAACAAGGCTTGCGGAAGCGCGCAGGTCAGATGCCATGACCGGAGCGGCAGAAAGACACTTTATTCCCTCGACTATGGCATGGGGCCCCTCTCTCTGTATATGCGCGCCCATACGGTTAAGCTCAGCCACATGCATGAACCTGTCAGGATAGATCTTCTCGGTAATTACGCTGATACCCGGGGTCACTGTCATCAGGCTCATCGCCTGAGCCTGCATATCAGTAGGGAAACCCGGATAAGGAAGAGTGGTGACATTAACCGGAGATAATCTTGCTTTGGAGCGGATATGGATAGCGCCGTCATTCTTGGTAATCTGCGCTCCTACCTCCTCAAGCTTATCAATCAGAGCGCCCAAATGCTGATAGACCGCATTCCGGATGATAATATCGCCCCTGGTAATCATCGCCGCAATCATCAATGTCCCTGCCTCAATTCTGTCGGGGATTATCACCTGCTCTGCTCCGCGCAGATAAGATACCCCTTCTATTTCTATGGTGTGGCTGCCGTGCCCTTTGATCTTAGCTCCCATTTTAATCAGGAAATCCGCCAAGTCTACGACTTCAGGCTCACAGGCAGCAGACTCGATTATTGTTTTACCCTTTGCCATTACCGCTGCCATCATCACATTATCCGTAGCCAATACCGATGAACCGTAAACCCCTCCTAAGTAGATATGCCCGCCTTTTAGCCGGGGTGCTTTTGCTACGACATATCCGGAATCAGTGCTTACTTCAGCGCCTAGGGCTTTGATGCCTTTAAGATGCAGATCCACCGGCCTGATGCCGATAATACAGCCTCCGGGGAGGGAGACCTTTGCTTTCTTTAATCTGCCTAATAACGGCCCCAATACGCAAAATGAGGCGCGCATCGTGGAAACCAGTTTATAATCGGCGGTAAATCCTTCCCGCTTGCCGGCAGTTACGGTAATTACCCCGTTATCAAACTCAACCGTCTTTCCCAGAGAACGCAGTATTTTAATCATTGTATTGACATCGCGAAGCGCCGGGGCCCCCTTGATTATGCAGGGATAATCGGTAAGTAAAGTTGCTGCCATAATCGGCAGCACCGCATTCTTAGAACCCGAGACAGAAACTTCTCCCTTTAATCTCGCCCCACCCTCAATAATCAGCTTCTCCATCTAGCTATGCCCTTTCTAAGACTAATACCCGTTCTATATTATTATAATCCCTGATTGACTCTTTTTCGATAAGTTTTCCGCTCATCTTAAATATTGATTTTACCGCGCCGGACTGCCCGAACCCCATCTCTAATACCAGTAAGCCCTTTTCTTTCATATGGCAGGGTATCTCTACTGCCAGGCGGCGGTAAAAGTCAAGCCCGTCCGCCCCGCCGTTTAGGGCGATACGCGGCTCATATCGTATTTCCGGCTGCAGACTATCGATTTCAGCTTCCGCGATATAAGGGGGATTGCTTATTATTAGGTTGTAGGTCATAGGTTGTAGGTTATAGATAGAAAAGAAATCGGCTTGAAGAAAATTTATGCTTACATTGTTTAACTTTGCATTTTCCCTGGCTACATCTAACGCTTCTTTTGAAATATCCGTCGCGGTAATTTTTACTTCCGGTAAAAACTTTGCTAAAGATACTGCAATGCAGCCGGAACCCGTTCCCAGATCCAGGACATCCAAATCCCTAACCTCTAACCCATAACTTCTAACCAATCTTATTGCCTTTTCTACAATTAACTCCGTCTCAGGCCGCGGAATCAGCACGCGCTTATCTAATTTGAATCTTAACCCCATAAACTCCGTTTCTCCCAAGATATACTGCAGAGGCTCGCCCTTTATCCTCCTCTTTAAAGCCGAGGCGATGAAAGAAGACTCTTTTCTTGCCAGGCGCCTGTCTTTATTAAGGCGCAGGGTAAACAGATCGCAACCCAGGGTCTGGCTGAATAAAAGTTCAGGTTCGTTCATGCTTCTTTTCCTCTTCTGCTTTTATCAAACAATCGGAAAGTTCTTCCAGTTCCCCGTTTAAAATCGCCTCTAATTTATGCAGGGTGAGATTAATCCTGTGATCGGTTACCCTGCGGTCAGGAAAATTATAAGTCCTGATTTTTTCGCTCCGGTCTCCGGTACCTACCTGGACTTTCCTTTCGTGGGACATCTTTTTTGCCTCTTCCTGCTCTTTTGCGTCCAGAAGCCTTGCCGAGAGGATCCTCATCGCCTTAGTTTTGTTCTTTCCCTGCGACCTTTCATCCTGACAGGCAACTGCCAGCCCTGACGGCAGATGCGTAATCCTTACCGCCGAATCGGTCTTTTGCATATGTTGGCCCCCGGGACCGGAAGAACGGTAAGTCTCAATCTTCAAGTCTTTCGGTTCTATAACCATCTCTACTTCCTGCGGCTCAACTAATACCGCTACAGTAGCTGTAGAGGTATGTATCCTGCCCTGAGCTTCTGTAGCAGGCACCCTCTGTACCCTGTGCACGCCGCTTTCGAACTTAAGCCGTTTATATGCATCCCTGCCCCGGACGCTGAAGACAACTTCTTTAAAGCCTCCTAATTCAGTGGCATTAGCAGACATCTGCTCAACCACCCAGCCTTTATTCGCGGCGTACTGAGAATACATACGATAAAGATCAGCGGCAAAAAGCGCCGCTTCTCCGCCTCCTGTACCCTGGCGTATTTCCACTATTACATCTTTGCCAAGGTCCTTATCTTCGCCGACCAGGCTGCTTTTAAGCTTAGTTAGCAACCCTTCTTTCTTTGCTCTAAGCTCGGTCAGCTCTGTCCTGGCTAGATCGAGGAACTCGCGTTCGTGTTTCTCCTGCAGGGAGATTTCCAGCTCTTTGATCTCCCGCTCGATTTTTTTATATTCCCTGAACAGCGAAACGCTCTCCTTAAGCGAGGACAGTTCTCTGACCAGCCTGCTGTATCTGTCCTTGTCAGAGAACACTTCAGGAGAAGCCAACAGCTGCTCTATCTCCTCGTAGCGCTTTTCCAGTTTTTCCAGCCGTTCATTCATTCTTTTTTAAGTCCCTTTGCATATTTTTTAATGAACTTATCCACTCTCCCGGCGGAATCCACGAATTTTTGCTTGCCGGTAAAGAAAGGATGGCATTTTGAGCAGATATCCACGCGGATACTGGGCTTGGTTGAGCGCGTGCGTATCGTTTCGCCGCAAGCGCAGATGATCGTACTCTCTTTGTAATTGGGATGGATCTTGTCTTTCATTCTTGCCTCCTTATTGGTTCATGCTGTTTAAAAACTCTTCGTTGTTCTTGGTCTTGGACAATTTTTCGATTAATAGCTCCATTGCCTCGACGTTATTAAGCTCATTCAATACCTTGCGTAAAATCCAGACTTTTTGCAGATGTTCGGCCTTAAGCAAGAGTTCCTCGTGCCTGGTGTTGGAGCGCTTGATATCAATAGCCGGGTAAATCCGCCTCTGGAATAGGTTCCTGTCAAGCTGCAGTTCCATGTTGCCCGTACCTTTAAACTCTTCGAAGATGACTTCGTCCATGCGGCTGCCGGTATCGACTAAGGCTGTGGCAATAATCGTCAGGCTTCCCCCTTCTTCAATAGCGCGCGCCGCACCGAAGAATCTTTTTGGCTTCTGCAGGGCGTTGGAATCAATGCCTCCGGAAAGCACCTTACCGCTATGCGGCACCACCGCATTATATGCCCGCGCAAGGCGCGTAACGCTGTCTAAGAGCACAACCACGTCCCTTTTATGCTCTACCAGGCGCTTTGCCTTCTCCAATACTATCTCGGCTACCTGCACGTGCCTCTCCGGCGGCTCGTCAAAAGTTGAAGAAATCACCTCTCCTCTGACGTGCCGCTGCATATCCGTGACCTCTTCCGGCCTTTCGTCGATTAAGAGCACGATCAGGATTACATCGGGGTTATTAGTCACTATGGAATTGGCTATCTTCTGCAAGAGGACCGTCTTTCCGCTATAAGGCTGGGCGACAATCAAACCGCGCTGCCCCTTACCGATGGGAGTAAGCAGATTCATCACCCGCATCGATATATTATCCGGCTTATCCTCCAGGTCAAACCTCTGGAAAGGGTATACCGGCGTAAGGTTGTCAAAAAGGACCTTCTCTTTGGAATCCTCGGGGTTTTCAAAATTAACCGCTTCTACCTTCAGCAGGGCAAAGTATTTCTCCCCTTCCTTGGGAGGGCGGATCTGGCCGCTTACGGTATCCCCGGTCCTTAAGTCAAACTTCCTTATCTGCGAGGGTGAGACGTAAATATCATCCGGGCAGGGAAGGTAATTATAATTTGTCGAACGCAGGAATCCGAATCCTTCGGTGAGTATCTCAAGCACGCCCTCCCCGAACATCAAACCTTCTTTTTCGGCCTGTGCCTGCAATATTTTAAAGATCAGGTCCTGCTTTCTGATCCCGGAGATCCCGTTAACCCCCAGGGCCTTAGCCTGCTTATTGAGCTCGGTTATTTTCATGTCTTTTAATTTACTGATGTCTAGTTTTTCCACAAGATCCTCCTTGGTTAAACTTTAAACAGCAAATCAGCTGCCTGTAAATTTGCTCAACTTGTTTTCTGGTCTCCTTCAGTGAGCCGTTATTATCTATGATAAAATCCGCCCGGCGCGATTTCTCGCCCTGCGTCAATTGAGCTTTTGTTTTTTTAAAGAAAACTTGTTTATCAAAACTTGCTCTTCTGGAAGCCCGGTTGAGGCGCCTATGCCTATCGGTACCAACTACAACTATCGCATCCGCAAGATCAGCGACTCTTGCCTCAAAAAGCAAAGGCGCATCCAAAACGATAAATCCTGACCTAGAGGAGCGGATCTTCCTTTTGATCTCCTTTATGATATAAGGGTGCACCAGTGAATTTAGCCGGCGCAGTAATTTCCTATCTTCGAAAACGACCCGTGCGAGTTTGGCCCTGGATATGCCGCCTCTGTCTCCTGAAATTTCTGCTCCAAAAGCAGCGATTACCCTGCGATAAACCGGGCTGGTCTTCTTAAGCAGATCATGGCCGGCCCTGTCGGCGTCAATTAAGCGCGCATTGTAAACGGCAAACATCCTAGCAACGGTAGTCTTACCGCTTGCCGGTACGCCGGTTACTGCCAAGATAAACTTTTTATGCTTTCCGGCTGATTTTTTCATAAAGCGAAATATACTCTTTGGCCGCTGATTCCCAGGAAAAATCGCAGGCTGCCGCATTTTTCATCAAAACCTGCCACTTTTCCTTATTCCGGAAAGTTTCGACGGCGCGGGCCACGGCTCCGATAAGCTCCGAAGCTGAATATTCCTCAAAAAGAAAACCGTTATTTTTATTGACGGTATCAGCCAACCCGCCGGTTTTAAAAACCAGCGGGATTGTCGCATACTTAAGACTGATCATCTGCCCCAGGCCGCAGGGTTCATAACTTGAAGGCATAAGGAAAATATCCGCGCCGGCATAAATCTGGTGCGCCAATCCTTCGTCAAAATTTAAAGCCAGATGCATGACTTTAGGGTATCTTGCGGCTATGCGTTTCAATATCTTGCGGTACCTCTCTTCTCCGGTCCCCAGTATTACCATCTCGATGCCCATCTTGAATATCTCTTTCAGGCTTTCGGCGAGGATATCAAAACCTTTTTGCCCAGCAAGCCGCGATACTATCCCGATCAGGGGAAACTCAGGGCTATTCTTAAAACCGCACAGTTTACGCAAGAACGCCTTATTCTCAGATTTGGATTTAAGGGTGCCGGAATCATAATTCTTAGAGATGTAACTGTCTGTTGCCGGATTCCATATCGAGTAATCAAGCCCGTTAAGTATGCCGGATAAAGAATCCCGCCTTTGGCTTAAAACACCCTCCAGCCCGAACCCGAATTCTTTGGTCAATATCTCATTGCGATAGCCGGGGCTTACAGTACTTATACCGTCACTGTAGATAATGCCGGCTTTAAGGAGGTTTACTTTACCGTAGAACTCAAACTCAGGCATTTCGCTGAGCTTGCGGTTTAAGCCGAGTTTCGGGAACTCCCCGGCCTCGAATATCCCCTGATATCCGATATTATGTATAGTCAAAAGCGACTTTGTGCGACCGAAAAAATCATCGTCGCCTAAACGCGCCTTAAGATAAACGGCAAGCAAGGCCGATTGCCAATCATGGCAGTGTATAATATCGGGCTTAAAAGCGGCTTCTTTCAATATCTCTGCGGTGCGCAGGCAATAGAAAGAGAAACGCTCTAGATTGTCGGGATAATCGCCTTTTCTGTCGCCATAAAGGCCGTTTCGGTTAAAATAGGCGTCGTTCTCCGCAAAATAGACTTTTATCTTTTTTCCGATCAGCGAATAGGGAATCCCCTTTTCATTCCGCTTCCATCCTCCGTTATCCTTGGTTTTTTTATAAAACGGGGTGATCAGCGCTACTTCTGCGTTTTGCGCATCCAACGCCACGGATAAAGCAGAGGCGACATCCGCCAGGCCTCCGGTCTTAGCAAAAGGTACGACCTCCGATGAACAGAGTGCTATTTTCATCTTACCGGCTCCATCTCAAGCCAATTCATTCCTTTTTTTATGTCTATCCTGACGGGCACTTCCAGCTGCATAACGTTCTCCATCTTGTCTTTTACCGATACGAGCACCTGCTTGACTTCCCGTTGGGGGCCTTCAAAAAGAAGTTCATCATGTATCTGCAGCACCATCCGAGTTTCCAAACCCGATGATTTTAACTGGCGGTGTATGTTTATCATCGCCATTTTGATCAAGTCGGAAGCAGAACCCTGGATAGGCGTATTGACGGCCTGGCGCTGGGCAAACTGCCTGGCTGCCTGATTCCTGTCGTTGATCTGCGGGATATAACGCCTGCGCCCCATTATCGTAGCGACAAATCCGTTTTTCTCCGCTGACTTTATCTGGGTTTCGATATATTCCTTTACCCGCGGATACCTCTGGAAATACGCGTCAATAAAGGCCTGCGCCTGATCAACAGGGATATTCAGATCGCGGCTTAAGCCGTAAGCGGTCAATCCGTAAACAATGCCGAAATTGACCCGCTTTGCCGTCTCGCGTATCTCATCCGTGATGCTGCCTTCGTCCGTACCGTAGATCAAAGCCGCGGTAGCCCGGTGTATATCCGCGCCTCTTTTAAAGGCGTCAATTAAAGCCTCATCTTTGGAGAGATGCGCCAAGACCCTCAATTCTATCTGTGAATAGTCACAGGAAATCAGGCAGCTATCTTTCTCTCCGGCTATGATTGCCCTCCTAATCTGCCTGCCGATATCGGTCCTCACCGGTACATTCTGCAGATTGGGGTTTTGAGAACTAAGCCTGCCGGTCTCCGTCCCTGTCTGATTAAAGGAAGTATGGAGCCTGCCGCTATCTTTATCAATCAGCTGAGGCAGGACATCTATATAAGTGGTTTTAAGCTTCATCAGCTGCCGGTACTCAAGCAAAAGCTTAGGCAGCTCGTGTTTGTCCGCGAGTTTGCGTAAAACCTCTTCGTCGGTAGAAGGCCCGGTTTTACTTCTCTTGACCACCGGCAGTTTCAATCTTTCAAAGAGTATTTCTCGAAGCTGTTTGGGGGAATTTATGTTAAACTGGACACCGCTTAAATCATAAATCTCCTCGATTAACTTTATCAGCCGCTTCTCGATATCCGCGGAAAGCCCTGAGAGGACCTTTACATCCAGCGCGATACCGGCGTCTTCGATATCGGACAATACCTCCGTCAAAGGCATCTCGATATCTTTAAAAAGACTAAAGAGCGAATTTTCTTCCAGCCTGCCCTCTAAGACCGGCTTCAATTCCAAGATCAATCCTGCCCTCTCGGCGCCTGCCAGAGGCTCCCTGACCATCTTGCCTAAATAATTAAGCGCTAAATCCGGCAGGGCAAAAGTAGAACCCGCGCTATTCAACAGGTAAGCGGCGATCATGGTATCGAAACTTAAGCCCCTGAGAGTAATACCTTTTTTCTTAAGCAGATGAACGGCTTTCTTCAAATCGTGGCCTATCTTCCTGATCCGGGGATCAGCTAAGGCTTGACGCAAACCTGCTTCTACCTGCA
Organism: uncultured Planctomycetales bacterium; assembly: GCA_964399915.1. Lineage (GTDB taxonomy): Bacteria > Omnitrophota > Gorgyraeia > Gygaellales > Profunditerraquicolaceae > CAYNRN01. The sequence continues at coordinate 62,329 of CAYNRN010000001.1, read as the reverse complement.
CGACACGCAACAACCTCCCCTTTGCCGAAATCACCATTTCCGACTCAACCTCTGCAGAAATAGCCATCTCCTCTGCCGCATATAATAAATCTTTGAGGCCGGAATCTCCCAACTCTTCCGTCTCTGCCTTCTGGGTTTCCTTGTCAAACCCGCTTCCTAATTCCTTAAGCAGCGACCTGAATTCCAGTTTCTTAAAAATCCGTACCAGTTCCTGCGCATCGGCCTCTCCCGGCGCAAGGTCTGCTAAATCAAAATCCAGCGCAACGTCATCCTTTAACCGGACAAGCTGCCGGTTAAGCTCTATCTTCTCTAAGTTCTCCGCGATAGTTTTCCTTAGCTTTTCTTTATCTATATTCTGACGGTTTTCGATCAGGTTATCCAGCGTACCGAATTCGTTGATCAGCCGGGAAGCAGTTTTTTCGCCTATACCTGCGACACCCGGAATATTATCGGATTCATCCCCCATTAAAGCGATTACATCCGGCACCAGCGCAGGATCAACCCCAAACCTCTCCTTTACTTTATCCGTGTCATAAGTTACCCCTTCGTCCTTGTATGGGCTGAACACCTTTATATTGCCGTCGACAAGCTGCAATATATCCTTATCTGAACTGATAATAGTCACGGAAAATTTCTCGGAGGCAGCTTTTCTTGCCAGCGTAGCAATCAGGTCATCGGCTTCAAAACCTTCTTTCTCTACCAGCTTAAGGCCGAATGCCGAAACAACTTCCTTAATCAGAGGTATCTGGCTCACCAGGCTATCCGGCATGGAAGGCCTCTGCATCTTATACTCCGCAAACTTTTTTGACCTGAAGGTATCCCGGGAGACATCAAAACAAACTGCGATATAATCGGGCCGGTATTCGTCTATGATTTTTTTTATCATTTTCACGAACCCGAACACGGCGTTAGTAGGCTGGCCGTATGATGTCGAAAGATTGCGCAGGGCATAAAATGCCCTGTAGCAGAAAGCGGTTGCGTCGACCAGGCACATTTTTTTCTCAACCATTGATTAACTTAGAGGGATAATGACTCAGACTTATGCATATCAGCCGCTTTTTATCAGCTAAGTCGAAGTCTATATAATTGGCAGGAAACTCTTAATAAGTGGTTGCTGCCTATCTTGATAACAGTCTGCGTTGGACCTTTGCGACAAATTCCTGAATTTCCCTATTGGAAGGGTCCAGTACCTGCGCATCAAGGGCTTCCCTTAATGCGGTTACCTCGTCATTCTTGCGGTAATATTCCTTTGCCTTGGCAAAGTGCATCTTTGCCAACTCCTTATTATCCGACTTGCTCAACTCCTTTGTGCTCGCCACTTCCTGGGTAAGGCCGATGACCTCCTGCTCGCGCAGGTCAGCAGGCTTGCCCTCTTCCACCATGACGATATCATTATACCTCTGGCGGGCTTTTTCCGTCCAGGGGTCATCGCTGGAGCCTAATTCCGCGCGCTTCTTCCAGTAAACTTCAGCGCCCTTAAGATCACGCCTCCCTTCGCAGATCAAAGCCAAGTTTGTATAGGGGCTGAGGAATCCAGGGTCAATCTTTACGGCCTTGAGATAACTCTCTTCGGCGCGCTGGCTATCGCCCATGGCCTCGTATATCACTCCGAGGTCGTTATAGACGACCGCGTAAGCCGGGTCAAGTTCGGCGGCTTTCTGATAGAAGCTTAAGGCCGAATTAAGGTTTCCCATATTCTGCCAGGAAACGCCTTCGGTGCGGTAATCCCTGGCAATCTTCTGCTTATCGGTAAGCTTCCTTTCTTCCAGGTTAGAAAGAGGGGCTACCTTAGAATCTTCCCGCGACTTCTCACTAAACTTCTGGGCCTCAGGCAAATCGCGGCCTTCTATGACTCCCCGGTTACCGGCGACTGCAGCATCCTGGCAGAATCCGTAAGAGAAAACACCGGCTACCAATAATATAATTGGGATAATGTACTTCAATTTTTTAAGGCAGGAATAAATCTGCATTGTTTGGATGCTCTTATTATACATACATCGGGCTTATCGTCAAGAAAAATATTATATCAGCGGCTCCATTTCAAGCGCCGGATGTTTTACTTTTTCCAGGAATTTAGTAAGTTCTTCCGAAGAAGTAGCAACGCTCTCATCGGCTATTCTTTTCGGCAAATCCGGCATCCCGATCTCCTGCGCCCTTTTCGTAAGTTTGGCCCCCAAGAGCTCTTTAAGCTCTTTTGGCATCCAGACCAGCCGCTTAAGCCCGCCTTCGGCGAAGATAAATTTTCTGCTTAAGAGATAAAGTTTGCCCACTCCCAGGAATCCCGGCGTCTGTACTCCTCCGCCTACAGAGCCGGCCAGGCTGGTAAAAGTCATGCCGCAGGGGGTCATCCCGGAATAATCCCGGTGGACGACCATCACTCCGTTCACCTCCGGGATGATCGCTAAGATACACTCAAAGCATCCGCAGGATGATTGAGGCGAATCCATCAGAGAGTACATGCTTACCTTATCTATGGTTCTATTAGATTTTACCTTTACGAATTCATTGATCGCCTCCCACTGGCCGAGCTTAGGATTGACGAGTTTACCCTTTAATATAGGTTGATTGGGACCGGTGGGGGTTATTTCATAAGAGGCCTTTCCATCCAACCAGGAATATGCCCCGCATAACCCCAGGCGCTCGGGGGTAATGATACAAACGTGGTTAGGGGCAAACGACTGGCACAAGAGGCAGGAATAAAAAGTATCCACGCTTTCATCGGTCATGCCGCTTAGGCGCTCATCCCTTTCCTCATATGCCTTGGTGGCTTGCGGCAATAATTTTTTCAGGTCTGCCTCCCGGGTATACAGCTCAACCTGCACCTTATCGACTATAGCGCTATATTCCTGATGCAGCATAGCGTGGAGGATCACGCCGATATGCTTGAGCCGAAAGCCTTTGCTGAAGGCATCATTGGATATCCTGATCCAGTTCATATCCCGCTGGCCGACATGCATCAGGCCCATGGCGTAATTTACGAAACGATGGATCTGCCGCTCCAGAATCGGCTCAAAATCTTTCTGCATCTTACGGCCGAAAACCTTGACAATAATCGCCAGAGGCAGGGACTTTTTACCCTCAGGAAGCTGGTCAATATCCGGGCCGGTTAAATCGATTTTTCCGTCATCTATCTCTTCTTCGCCGGCGCGGGTTAAATATTCAAAAGCGTCACCGGCCTTACCTCCGAATTCGCAATAAAGCTGCTCTCTTCTCACCCGCTCGCCTTCAAAAGCAGCGGCATAGGGAAGCGGGATAGCGACGCTGGACATCTTCACTTTTATTCCCCTTGCCAGTATGCATCTGGAGGCAAGCTTTTTATAATCTTTTTCGGTAATCAGCGCCTCAAAAAGCGTAGTCTCAATTTTACCTAACTGCGGCACTTCCAAATCGGTGATAATAGGCAAACCAAAAGCCAGGGCCCCTAACCCGGTTGCCACTATCACTTCATCAACGTGGCCAAGCAGTAAAACAAATGCCGGTACGCGGTTACGGATATAATCGGCTATCCCCTGCCACTGCCCGGGCTTGAAACCCCCGTAAATCAGAGGCGCCCTGACAGCGAAATTAACCGCGTAGATCACCGAAAGATAGTCTTCTCCGAGAGGGACGATATAATTATCCAGCCCGATTTCAATGTTCTTCTTTTCAAGTTGGGCAGCTAAGGTCAGGCCGTCCTTACTGCCGACAGTCAAAGCAACTATGCTCTTAGACTGAAATTCACGGATTAATGCAGCTGCCGCCTCTTCATCCTTTGCCGGGCCAAGGATCACGGCAATACCGGCGATCCTTCCGTCAACCAGCTGCAACCCCAGAGAACGCAGTATCTTATCGGGGACAAAACCCAGGCCTGCCTTGGGATGCTCTTTATTTAACACCGCAAGCGCCGCTAAAATTTCTTCGCAGAGCAGGGTAGCCACTCCTTTATTAAGTATGCCTGCCAAAGCGGAAATATTTAATCCGCTTTTCACCGGCATGTTATTGCTGAGTTTTTCGGCTTCGTTTAGGGCGGTAAAACAATCCCCTATGGACTTAACTTCTATATTAAGGAGGGCATTGATTAGAGGCAAATAATAATTCGTTTCAGGAAACCCGATCTGCGCATTCCTGCCTCTATCAATAGCTGCTCTCTCTAAAGATTGCCGGGTTAATTTCAATACTGCATCCGCTCCGCTTACGCCTAATTTTACCAAGACCTCTGACATGGCTCTCCTCTCATGGCTTTAATAAGATTATCGGTTAAAATCCGGCCTTCATTTAGTGCCTCATCCCAATTCTTAGGCCCTGCGCAGGCAGCCCCTGAAATACAAACCGCGCCGCAGGCGAATACCGAATCTATATTTGCGCGCATATTTTCGTCTACTTTAACAAAGCCGTTTTCTAAAGCTAGTTGCGTATTCCTGAGGAAATCCGTTTCCGGCTGCCGCTCATCCATAAAAATCACCGATGAAGCCGCAATCACCTTTCCGGATTCCAATTTCACCGCCTGCACCTGGCCCTCTCCGATAAGCTCCTGCATCCTGCCTTTGATTATCTCTATATTTTCCCCGGCCTGAACAGCTGTATCGCAATCGGGGCTGATTAGTTTTACCTCAACCTTATATTTTTCTTTTATTGCCCGCGCGGTTTCCAGGGCATAATCCTGGCAGCCGCTGATGCAGACCGTATCCAGGATCGCCCGGGAAGA
>CAYNRN010000001.1:19732-57545 GCA_964399915.1 uncultured Planctomycetales bacterium | reverse complement strand
AGCTCTTCTTCTTTAACCGCGCCGCTGATTAACTGCGGCAGTTTCCTGCGGTCATAAGCGGGGCAGCTTTCCCGGGTAACTAAAGTCAGGGAGGATTGCGTTCCGGCGCCGCTGAGGTAAACAGCTGTCGTATGCCCGGCAACCGAAGAACCTATAATTACTATTTTTGCCATATTTTTACAGTCCCGATGCGTCTAGGACCGGTATAACCATCTTATCCCAGCCGATCGGCATGATGTGGATGCCGCCGCAGAGCGGCTTTAGCGTATTAATCAGCCTGGCGGCTATTGCTACACAGGCGGCTTTTTTATCCTTTGCCTCTTCCATTTCTTTAATCAATCCTTCCGGGACAAATACCCCGGATACATTTTTATTCATATAGCGCGCCATGCCGGCAGATTTTAAAAGCACAATCCCGGCTAAAATCTTTGTTTTCAGGTGCTTTGTTTTTACAAGAAAGTTTTCAAAAACCCTTACATCGTAGACCGCCTGAGTCTGAAAAAACTCAGCCCCTGCCTCTATCTTTTTTTCCATCTTTATAATCTGCGGCTCTATCGGATCAGCCCCCGGATTCACTACTGCCCCCAGGCAGAATTTAGGCGCAGCGCCCTCTAATTTATTTCCCTGCATATCTTGGCCCTGCCGCAGCCGGGCTGCGACCTCTAACAGCTGAACCGAATCCAGGTCAAATACCGGCTTTGCCTGAGGATGGTCGCCTAAAGTAGGGTGGTCTCCGGTAAGGATTAAGACGTTTTCAATACCGAGGCTGGCTGCGGATAAAAGGTCGGATTGAAGCGCTAAGCGGTTCCTGTCGCGGCAGGTAAGCTGGAATACGGGCTCGATTCCTCTCTGCTTTAATAACGAGCAGACTGCCAGCGACCCCAGTCGCATCACTGAACTCTGCAGGTCGGTTACGTTGATTGCGTCTACGCGGTCACGGATCAGCTCGGCATCCTCCAGGATAACTTTCGTCTCAATCCCTTTAGGCGGGCCGATCTCCGAAGTCACCACGAATTTCCCTGACTGAATTTTTTCTTTGAAGGTCATTTTTATACTAACTTTCTTTTGCTTGAGGGTTATGTTTTGCTGCGGGCTTTGTTCGCGTGCTGAAAATTTTTGCCGTGTGCTGCGGTTTACTCGCTGCTTACGCAACGACTAACGGTATAGCTACTGCTCCAGCAGCTCGTAAATCCTTGCGCACTTTTGCCAAAAATTTTCTAATGCACGCTCACAAACCCCTCCGCAAAACTTGTCAAATCAAGCTAAGCCACCCGCTAAAAATCGAATTTAAATGCACCTGGCGATGTTTATCTACTCATCACTTGCGGGTGACGCGGGGTGATGCCCCGAGGAAAATTTGACGAGGGGCGCACCCCGCGGCAGGACCCGCAAAGCAGTCCAGCGCGAACAACATTGCCGCTTAAATCTGAGGATTTGCGGAAGCGGCGAGCAGGCGGCGGTAAACAAAAGCCCAGGCAAGCATCGCCGTGGGTAGCGCGGCAAACAGACCAACCAGCAAAGCCAACACTCCCAACAAAATAACCAAAAAAGTCAGCAATCCGAATACAAGCAGTTCCCAGGTAGCCCCTTTGGTAATCTCCCGGCTCTTTTTAAGCGATTCAATTACCCCCATATTCTTATCCACAATCAGATAAGAAAAAAACCCGAACCTTACCGACCAGATAATGCCCGGGATAATCAATAAGATAAAGCCGCCTAAGACTATCAGGGAATAAATTATTGTCGCGCCGATAAATTTAAGCAAAAGGCGGTATTCTGCGAAAAGGTCGGCTATCTTTGCCTTCTGCGCGTCGCAGAACTTTAAGAAGATCCTGATCAGACCAAGCTGAATGAGCCAGTTTACCACGGCAGAGGCCAGGCTGATGACGACATATAAGATTTTGGCAGAATCTTTTATCCTGTCCGCCATAATAGAGGGGAAATAGTAAATGATCCCTGCGATTATCAAAAGCCCGAGAAAAAACGGAAAGTTTTCTTTTGTCTTCTGCCATCCGAAACTCAGCGCTTCTTTCTTAGAGAATTTTTCCATCCCTCACCCCCTTATGCTTGAGCCTTGGCGGCTTCAATCAGGTTGCGCATCAGCATGGTAACCGTAAGCGGCCCCACTCCTCCCGGAACCGGCGTAATCCATGCGGCGCGCTTTTGCGCTTCCTCAAACTCCACATCGCCTACTATTTTTTCGCCGACTCTGTTTATGCCTACGTCTATAACAATCGCGCCCTCTTTAATCCATTCGCCCTTGATCAATCCGGCCTTACCTACCGCCACAATCAGCACCTCGGCGTTTCTGACATGCGCCTCTAATTTTCCTGCTTTGCTGGTACCTATATGGCATACGCTTACGGTGGCAAATTTATCTAAAAGCAAAAACGCTACCGGCTTACCTACGATTTCGCTGTGCCCGACTACTACTACTTCTTTACCGTATAAATCAACTCCGGTTTCCTTTAATAATTCCATTACCGCCGCAGCCGTACATGGCAATACTTTCGCGCTTGCGGAAACAATCTTTCCGATATTGGCCGGATGCATGCCTTCGACATCTTTCTCCGGCGCAATAAACCGGCTTATCCTTTTATAATTTACCTGCGCCGGCAGCGGCATCTGGATAATAATACCTTTTACGGATTTATCGGTATTTAATTTAGAGATAAACTTTTCAAGCGCCTCCTCCTGTATATCCGGCGCAAGGGTATGCAGTTGATAAACTATCCCCAAGTCCGCGGCAACCTTTTGCTGCGATTTTACGTAAGCAGCAGCGCCTGCGTTCTCGCCGACCTGCATACTGGCTAAAACAGGCTTATCCTTTAAAGAAGCAATCTCTTTTCTTAGTCCGTCCTTGATCTTCTGCGCTAACGGCTTACCCTCTAATAATCTTGCCAATTTTTTCCTCCGTTTCAAAGCGGGTCTTTCTGACTTGCTTTTCTTTTTTATCCAATTCTTTCCTAATCGAAATACTTAATTTCTTATCCGAGAGAACCCGCAGGTTTATCTTGACGTTAAAATAAGCGCTTGCGAAAGCCGATTCCAGCATTACCGCAGCAACCGCTACGTCGCTGATTAAATTGCGGTTACCCTTATTTACCAGCGGCGGGCATAATTTTATCGCTTCAAAACAAAGCCGGGCTAGCATAAAAGGCACGTTTAAAGCGTCTTTAATATTGCCGCTTCTGTAAGCCGCTACATCCAGGTCGGCTAAACCGATAAACTTGTTCCTTAACTCCTCGGAGCGCTCCAGCATGCGCTTAAGCTCTGTTTCATAACGGGCATATTTGGGTTTACCTAGGGTAAAATTAATCACCATACTGACTAAGGCTGCCCCTAAGGCGGCATTTACGGCAGCGGCAGAGCCTCCGCCCGGCGCAGGCAGCTTAGCCGAAAGATCATCCAAATATCTTTCTAAGGACGCGTTTTTATAGATCATTTAAGCTAACCCCGTAATATTACCATATTTATCTATATCTATATTCTCTCCGCGCGGATGCCGCGGCAGCCCAGGCATAGTCTGGATCTTCCCGCATAGAGGAGAGAGGAACCCTGCTCCGGCGAACACGCGCACATCCCTGATATGGAGCATAAATCCCTTCGGCGCTCCTTTAATCTTCGGGTCTTCTGTCAGGGACAGATGAGTTTTAGCCATGCATACCGGCAGTTTCGCAAAGCCCAACCTAGTATATAATCTAATCTTTTCCTCCGCAAGCGGCGAATATCTAATCCCTTTTGAGCCGTAAATCTTTGCCGCGATGATGCCGATCTTCTTTTTTATCCCGAGATCAAGAGGATAAAGAAACTTGAATTTACTCTTCATCCTGCTGAGCCTGATTACGCTTCTGGCTAAGTCCACCCCGCCTTGGCCGCCTTTTCTCCAGACTTCGCTGATTTGACAATCATCCGCCCCTGATTCCAAAGCCGCTTCCTTAATCAAATTCAATTCTCTTTGCGGGTCAGAATCAAACTTATTGATTGCTACAACTACTGGGATGCCGAAAATTTTTACGTTTCCTATCTGCTTTTTTAAATTCTCAAATCCCTTTATCAGTCCGTAGGCCTTCATCGCCCTCAACGAACAGACTAATACTGCCGCATCCGGCGCCAATCCTGCGGCGCGGCATTTTATATTAAAAAACTTTTCCGCTCCGCAATCCGCTCCGAAACCCGCCTCAGTTACACAATAGTCGGATAAGGCAAGGGCGATCTCATCCTGGATCAATGAGCTGCTGCCGTGGGCGATATTAGCAAAAGGTCCGGTATGCACGAAACACGGCGTCTTCTCTATGGTCTGGATCAGGTTCGGCTTTACGGCGTCTTTGAGCAGCACTGCCATCAGGCCGCTGACATTAATATCCCCGGTAGTTATCGCTCTCCCCTTCTTATCCAGGGCAAGGATGACCTTATGGCAACGCCTGCGCAAATCGTTTAAATCCCTGCTTAAAGCAAGGAGCGCCATAATTTCCGAGCTGGCGGTAATATCAAATCCGCTTTCCCTGGGTATGCCGTCCAGCGGGCTGCCCAGCCCTATTCTGATCTTCCTTAGGAATCTGTCGCCGATGTCAACGCAGCGGCGCCAGTATATCCGGTTTATATCAATGCCAAGCGGATTACCGCCGAATAAAGAATTGTCCAGAAATGCCGCGGCGATATTATGCGCAAGCCCCACGGCGTGGGCATCTCCGGTGAAATGCAGGTCAAAGTCTTCGCGCGGCAGGACCTGTGAATACCCGCCTCCCCCGGCGCTGCCTTTGATTCCGAAAACCGGCCCCAGAGAAGGCTGCCTGAGGCAGGTTGTAGCCAAAACTCCCAGCCGGTTCAAGGCCATGGAAAGGCCGATGGTAGTAACGGTTTTGCCCTCGCCTAGCGGAGTAGGAGTTATGGCAGTGACTAAGATATATTTGCCTCTTCTCCTGCCCCTTATCTCATTTAATATACCGGTATCGATTTTAGCGATAAACTTGCCGTAAGGTATAAGATAACGGCTGTTAATCTTAAGTTTGGCGGCTATTTTCCCTACGGGAAATTTCTCTGCTTTGCGGGCTATCTCTATATCCGATAACATATAGTTTATTAAGGGCTGAAATGCGGATCTAAATCAAAAGCGTTTTTGACTAACTCAAACTCAGGCGCTCCCTCTTCGGAATACAGCGCCGAAACGACGTCAAATCTGGCCCTGCTTTCCAGGAGGCCGTTCTCTTTAAGAAAATTCAAAGCTGCTTTTGAAATCTGCTTCTGTTTGAGGCTTGATACTCTTTCCGCAGGCAAACCAAACCTCCGGGAAGCGGATGCCTTTACTTCCACAAACGCCAAACCCTGCGCGTCGGAGGCGACAATATCTATTTCACCCATCGGCGTGCGGTAATTCATCTTTAATATTTTATAGCCGTTTCTTTTAAGGAAATCCGCCGCCTGAATCTCTGCCCTGCGGCCTAATGAAATATTATGCGCCATTAAAAGTTAAGCGGTGGATCAGGCAGGGCCCTAATTTTTTAAGCAGGGCCCTGTGTTTTGCAGTCGGGTAACCTTTATGCCTGATAAAACCGTACTGCGGGTAAATCTTATCGTAAGCCGACATTATCCTGTCCCTGATCACCTTGGCTACGATAGAAGCAGAGGCTATGCTCTTTGATTTCGAATCCCCTCTGATTATATTATGATAAGGAAAGCTGATATCCGGCTTGACGTTCCCGTCGATTAAAATAAAAATCCGTTTTCCGCGGGTATTTCTTGCCCTCTCCAGCGCGCCATTAATCGCTTTCTTCATCGCCAGGCACGTAGCCTCTTCAATATTAAGGCGGTCAATTACTTTTTCGCTGATAACGCCTACTCCGATATGCGCCTTTGAGAAAATTTCCGGGAAAGCTGCTTCGCGCGCTTTACCGCTGAGCTTCTTTGAATCATCTATACGGTTTTTAAAACGGCGCCTTTTCAGGGAAACCGCCGCCGCTACTACCGGACCGGCTAAGGGGCCGCGCCCGGCCTCATCAACACCGATAATAAAATCGTAACCTTTTTTCTTAAATTTGCGTTCGTAATAGAGCATTATTTAGTAACTAGTAAATTAGTAACTCGTAACTAGTAATTTTTTGTCCTGATGTATATTATTTTTTTTATTTTTAATTACGAGTTACTAGTTACGAGATTACGAGTTACTTGATTAATTCTTTGGACTCTATTTTCGTCGCCTGCTTGCCGATTTTACCGCGCAGATAATACAGTTTCGCCCTTTTGACCTTTCCGGACTTAACCTGCTCTATCCGTTCGATAGCCGGGGAATAGAGATGAAAGACACGCTCTATGCCCTCCCCATAAGAAACCTTGCGGACGGTAAAACTTTCATTGACACCGCTGCCATGCTTGGCTATCACCACCCCTTCAAAAGGATGGAGCCTCACCTTATCCGTGCCTTCCGGAATCTTGACTAAGACCTTTACCGTATCACCCACGCTGATTTTAGGCATATCTTTCTTAAGATACTCCTGTTCAATTAATTTGATTTTATCCATTTCTGACTCTCCTCTTGTTTTTAATAAAAAGGTCGGGGCGCCTTTTCTTAGTCCTTTTGAATGCCTCCCGGCTCCTCCATACCTCTATCTTGCTGTGGTCTCCTGACAACAAAACCGCGGGAACTGCCATACCTTGGAAATTTGCGGGCCTTGTATATTGAGGATGTTCTAATAGATTACCTTCAAATGACTCGCATTTCAAGGAATTTTTATCACCTAATACCCCCGGGATCAGGCGGGTAACTGCATCTGCCAGCACCATTGCCGGCAGTTCTCCGCCGGTCAAGACGTAGTCTCCTATGGAGATTTCTTCATCCGCGAGATTCTCTCTAACCCTTTCATCGACACCCTCATAGTGCCCGCAGATGAGTATCAAGTGTTTGTATTTTGCTAATTCTTTTGCCATTTCTTGATTAAATTTCTTTCCTTGCGGAGTGAGAAGAACAATCCTCGTTTTCGGTTTGCGGTTTACGGTCTGCGGTGTGCGGCGAGGACCGTAAACCGATAACCGAGAACCGAGAATTTGCCCTACTGCCCTGAATATTGGTTCCGGATTCATCACCATACCGGACCCTCCGCCAAACGGCCGGTCATCTACTTTCCTGTGTTTATTCAGCGTGTGATCACGCAGATCATGCACGCGAATCTCAACCTTACCCTTAGCCTGAGCGCGCTTGATCATAGACTCATTCAGGATGGGGCCGAACATTTTGGGGAAGATGGTGATGATATCTATGCGCATAATTTAACGTTATAACCGGCTAAAAATCCTTTCTTAAACTCTGTAAATCTATCCTTACTTATCGCTTCCCGGATATCCCTCATCAATCCCAGATAGAAATGAATATTATGCAGCGATACGAGCTGGGGCCCCAGCATCTCTTCCGTATTGAAGAGGTGCCTTAAATAAGCACGGCTGAAATTTTTACAGGTATAACATCCGCACTTATCATCCAGGGCTGAGAGGTCCTGAGCGAAAGCGGCGTTTCTTATGATGAACTTACCGGCGGAAGTGAAAGCCGTCCCGTTACGCCCGTAGCGGGTCGGCACTACACAGTCAAACATATCTATACCCTCTGCCACGGCCTCAATTATATCCTCCGGCAAACCTACGCCCATGCAGTAACGCGCTCTCTCCTGCGGGAGGAAATCAGCGATAAACTTTAAGGTATTATACATCAGGTTCTTGGGCTCGCCAACAGAAACCCCCCCGACAGCGTATCCGTCAAAACCTATCTCTGTAATTCTAGCAGCACATTCTTTACGCAGGTCATCGTAGGTTGCCCCCTGGATAATGCCGAAGAGCATTTGTTTTTCTCTGACAACTGACAACTGACAACTGACAACTGCTCTTGAACGCTTTGCCCACTCAACCGTCCTTTCCATCGCCACCTCTGCCTGATCCCTGCTACACGGGTAGTGAACGCATTCATCAAGCGGCATGATGATATCCGAACCAAGATCTGCCTGTATACGGATTACCTCTTCGGGCGTGATAAAGTGCCTGAATCCGTCTATGTGCGACTGAAACTCTACCCCCTCGTCGCTTAGTTTACGTAAAAGCGCTAAACTAAACACCTGATATCCGCCGCTATCCGTAAGGATCGGCTGCTGCCAGTTCATGAATTTATGCAGGCCGCCTGCTTTCTTGATAATCTCTATGCCCGGCCTCAGGAAAAGATGATAGGCATTGGAAAGCACTATCTGGGCACCTGCCTCTTCTAACTGCGCAGGGGATATTCCCTTTACCGTACCCTGGGTACCTACAGGCATAAAGCAGGGGGTATCGATTAAGCCGTGCGCCGTAGTTAATTTTCCCAGCCGGGCCTTAGTTTTTTTATCTTTAACAATTAATCGGAATCCCATTCTTCGCCTGTGAACTACGCTCGCCACAAAGAGTGGCGAGTCCGCCCCGCCAAATTACATAGCGGGTCGCCATGCTTTATGGCGACACGCATTGTGGCGGAAGCTATAATATCAGCATCGCGTCCCCGTAACTATAAAACCTGTATTTTTTTTCGATCGCCGAAGCATAGGCCTTTTTTATTAGTTCGTTGCCGGTGAAAGCCGCTGTCAGCATCAGGAGTGTGCTGCGCGGAAGATGAAAATTCGTCAACAGGCAATCGACCAGTTTAAACTTATACCCGGGATAAATAAACAAATCGGTATACCCCTGCCTGATGCCTCCGGCATAAGCCTCCAGGGCGCGGCAACTTGTTGTCCCCACGGCAATAATCCGCTTCCCCGCATCCTTAGTATCCTTTATCAATGCAGCGGAGCGCTGATCTACGGAGAAATACTCCTTATCCATCCGGTGTTCTTTAATATTTTCTGTTTTCACCGGCCTGAAAGTCGAGTAACCCACGTGTAAAGTCAGGAACCCCTCGTTAACTCCCAGCGCGGCTATCTGCTCAAGCAGCTTTTTTGTAAAATGCAGCCCTGCTGTCGGCGCTGCTATTGCCCCCGGGCAGCTGGCATAGACGGTCTGATAAGTTATCTCGTCTTCGGATGAAGGTTCTCTCTTGATGTAGGGCGGAAGCGGCATCTTCCCCAGCCGGTAAACGGAATCCGCACCAGGCGCCTCAAAGATAATTTCCTGCTTTGTGTTGACTCTTGCTTTTATTTTGCTCGCGTCAAAAAATATTTCTTCTTGTGGCTTGATACGGGAGGGTTTAAACAGGGCGCGGAAGGCCGTCCCTTCTTTTTTTTCAATCAGCAGAATTTCTATCTTACCGCCTGTCTTACGCCTGCCGAGAAGGCGCGCAGGTAAAACTTTTGTGTTATTTAGAATGAGTGTATCCCCGGCCTCAAGATAACCAATGATATCGCCGAAAAAACGGTCTTTTATCTGCCCGCTCTTGCGGTCAACCACCATCAGCCTAGAATCATCCCTTTTTTCTAAAGGCCTCTGGGCAATCAATTCCCGCGGCAGGGCATAATCAAAATCCGCAAGCTTCATAGATCCAAACTCACAATTACAGAGCCGGGATAATAAAACTTCAGGATATCTTTGTAATTATAGCCTGCTTTGGCCATAAAGTAAGCCCCCCACTGGCATAACCCCACTCCGTGCCCCCAGCCAAAGCCTTCAAATACGGCGTCGTTTGCGGCAATATGCAGTTCAAAATTAGTGCTCCTGACTAAGTTTGGCCCCAAAGCCTGCCGAAAGTCCTTTGCTGATATCTTTACCTCTGCTTTTTCGCCACTGACTTTAAGAAAAATAATTCTTGAGGAAGAATCCCTTCCCGATATATCTATTGACTTTATTTTTCCGGTATGATAACCGGATTGCGATAATTTTAAAGCTATTTTATCTAAATCTTCTACGTAATGCCATTCATAATGCGGCGCCTGCTTACAAAAAGAGCAAGCCACCCCTTTTAAGGGGTATAAATCTATATCCCATAATCTGGAAGCGTCTTCGGTGTGCCCGGCGCAAACGGCATGGAAGTATGCGGGAAAAACTTTTCCCTTATAGGTTAATATCAGCCCGGCGGTATCTGAGACTGCTTCGTTAGTGCGGTATCTTTCGGCACTCATGCCTCCGTAAACCTGAGAATAGATATCGCTGGTTACGTCATAATCCCGCAGGCGGGATTCCTGCTTCTGATAGACGGCGTAAGTCCTGCAGGCGATTGCCTGGGCGCACAAGGCATCCTTCGGCCAATAATGAGAGACTTCATGATAGAGTATCCCACGGATATAATCTTCAATTCCGATTTCGTTTATTACCGTAATGCCGGAGCTGCCGGCAGTCAAACGGATATCTCCGCGGAAAGTGCGTCCGTCAATCAGCACAGACCTTGCTACCTGCGGCTTAATCAAGAGTTTTTTGCTCCCGGTTTTTATCTTACCTAGAAGCATCTTGCCTCCACCTGCGGTAACGGTTGTATTGATGTCCTCACCCCGGTATATGGTATTGCCTGAAGCGGTATCAATAACCGTATAGGGGCCTTTTACCTTTAGCCTTACAGACGGGGCATCCTGTATCACTGCTACCCTGATTGACGGCTCATCCGCAGCGCAGGAAGAAAACCATCCTGCCGCCAGAAAAAGCGGAAGGAAGAGCGAAATTACCCGGATTAGTTTTATTTTTTCGGCCATAGCAAAAGCGCCAGCGAAAGGAGAAGACTGACTAATATTGACGTTGCCAGAGGAAAATAGAAGATAAAATTATCCCTGTGGATAATAATATCTCCTGGTAATTTTCCTAAAAAGGGGATCCTATGAAAAAAAGTTAAAGCAAGGCCGGCGATAATCAGTATCGCACCGAAAATAATCAGGCCTTTGCCGATTTCCTGCATCGCTCTACCTCTGAATAAATACAGCCGCAATATTTCTGGCAATAAAGCTCTTTTTCCTTCGCCGTGGCGTGTGCCTCTCTAAAACCCGGACGGAAATCTTCGTAATAGAATTCTATTTCTTCCTGCCTGGCGACATCCGTGCCGATGCTCTTCAATAAATCCTGGCTTTGATAAGGGCTTACCAGTAAAGTAGTCGAGAAAAATGCGCTTCCTCTTTTCCTGGCTTCTCTTGCGGTTGCCTCCATCCTTAATCTCCAGCAAATCAGGCAGCGCTCAGGGGAAGATTCTTTCGAATGTATTGCCCAAAAGAACTCCGGAGGCTGATATTCCGGATAAATCATCAGAATCTCCTCTTCTTCGGATAAAAGCTCTACTGCCTTTTGCCTCCTGGTATATTCGCCAGAGGGGTGGATGTTGGGATTGTAAAATAAACCCTCCACCTCAAAACCCTTCCCTCTCAGGCGCTCTAAAGGATAGATCAAACACGGCGCGCAGCATGTGTGCAGCAGGATCTTCATTGACTTTAACCTTAACCTAGAACATCTGTTCTTGTTTCTCTTTATTATATTTCATTCCGAAGTGTTCAAAGGTAAGCTTTGTGGCGAGGCGGCCGCGCGAGGTACGTTTCAAATAACCGCTCTTAAGAAGATACGGTTCGACGGTATCCTGAATGGTATCTACCTCTTCGTTAAGGCTGGCAGCCAAAGCCTCAATGCCGACCGGCCCGCCGCTGTAAGCCTCAAGGATAGTCTTTAAAACTCGACGGTCTAAGTCGTCAAATCCGGCTTTATCCACGCCTAAATCGTTCATCGAACGTGCAGCGATTTCCAGGTTTACCTTATCTATCCCTGCCACCTGCGCGTAATCGCGCACGCGCCGGAGCAGGCGATTTGCTACCCGCGGCGTACCGCGGGAACGCCTGCCGATTTCAAACGCTGCTTCATCATCAATGGCAATCCCCAGAATCTTAGCCGAATGTTTTATAATCCTGCTCAAGTCTTCAATCCGGTAGAAGTCAAGGCTGTAAAATATTCCGAATCTGCTCCTGAGGGGTGCAGCCAAGAGCCCCGTACGGGTAGTCGCTCCGATTAAGGTAAAGGGCTTGAGATTAAATTTGATCGTCTTGGCATATGGCCCTTTGTCAATAATAAAATCAATCTGGAAAGATTCCATCGCCGGGTAGAGGAACTCTTCTACTACTTTTGAAAGCCTGTGGATCTCGTCAATAAAGAGGATATCACCTTTATCCAGATTAGTCAGTATGCCGATTAAGTCTCCCGCCTTGGCTATTGCCGGGCCGCTGGTAGCGGTAATCTTACCCCCCATCTCGTGCGCTACGATATGCGCCAGGGAGGTCTTGCCTAAGCCCGGAGGGCCGGAAAAGAGTATATGTTCAAGCGGTTCTTTTCTCTGCTTGGCTGCGGTAATACAGACTTTGAGGTTCTGGGTTATTTCTCCCTGCCCGACAAAATCAATCAGCCTTTTAGGGCGCAGGGAGATATTAAGGACCACGTCCTCTTCCGACTCTGAGATGTTATTGAAGAAAAGCGGCTTTGGGCCCGATGCAGACGGGTTGCCTTTAATTAGTTTCTGCCTGGTCTCTTCGCTCATAAGGCACGATATTATCCAGATTCCTTAAGATCTCTATCTCTGAAAAGAGTTCCTTTTGCCTGGCGGCTATTTCTTTAAGGCGTATTAACTCAAGCACCGCTAAGAAAGTTACGATTATCTCCATCTTATTCTTGGCAAGGCCAAAAAGCTCCGATAGCCCGATGGACTGCTTTTCTAAAAGCAGATGCAGTATCTGATGGGTTTTGCCCTCTATGCTAAACTCATCCTTGATTACTTCATAGAATGCCTGCTTGGGTATATCTTCGAGGGCTTTGGAGAAGGCGCTGATTAAATCGAATATACTGGCTTCAAAATAAACTTCCCTTTCCTTGCTTGGCTGTTCTCTATCAACGGCCTTAGGCCGTTTAAAAATCTCCTGCTGACCCTGCTCTTTCTGGCGCAGGTCTTCGGCTATTTCTTTAAATTTCTCATACTCCAATAGCCTTTTCACCAATTCTGCGCGCGGGTCTTCCTGCTCCTCCACCTGAGGTGTTTCTTCAGGCGGCAAAAGCATCTTGGATTTTATCTGCATCAAAGTCGCCGCCATCACCAGAAACTCGCCGGCAATATTAAGGTCTAGAAGCTGCATCAGGTTTAAATATGCCAGGTACTGCTCGGTAACCGTAGAAACCGGGATATCATATATATTGAGGTGGTCCTTTCTGACTAAATAAAGCAGCAGGTCCAGCGGGCCTTCGAATACCTCAAGCTTTATTTTATAACTCATAATCCCATCGCCTCTTTGGCTTCCTTAATAGTGCCCGCGGCTAAATCCTCCGCTTTTTTTGCTCCATCGTCAAGGATCTTCTTTACCGCCGCCTTATCCTTCAGCAGGCGCTGGCGGTTTTCCTGAAGCGGCTTAAGCTTCACATTGATCCCCTCTGCCAGCCTTTTTTTACAATCCGTGCAACCCAAAGCTGCTGACTCACACCATTTCCTGACCTCATCTTTCCTGCCGGGGACAAAAATAGAGTAATAAGAAAAAACATTGCAGGTATCAGGATGCCCCTTATCGGAGAGTTTTATCCTCTTAGGATCGGTGAACATGCCGGAGACTTTCTTCAACACAACATCCGCGGGATCCGAGAGATTAATCGTGTTATTATAACTTTTGCTCATCTTCCTGGAATCCAGCCCTAAGAGGCGCGGCACCTTAGTCAATAAAGCATCAGGCTGGGGAAAAACATTTTTCTTATAAAGGCCGTTAAAACGGCGGGCGATTTCACGGGTAAGTTCAAGATGCGGCAACTGGTCATCTCCTACGGGAACCTTATCTGCTTTATAAAGCAGTATATCCGCTGCCTGAAGCACCGGGTAGCCGAGAAAACCATAAGTATTGAGATTGCGCGTTTTTACTTCCCTTAGCTGTTCTTTATAGGTGGGACAACGCTCCAGCCACCCCAAAGGCGTAAAACAGGAAAATATCATATAGAGATCGAGGTGCGCGCTTACCTGGGACTGCAGAAAAAGCGTAGATTTTTTCGGATCAATACCAACGGCCAGCCAGTCAATGACGTTGTCGGTTATTGCTTCGGACATGCTCGAAGCATCTTCATATTCGCTCATCAGCGCATGCCAATCAGCCACCATAAAGAAGCACTGATACTCCTCTTGAAGTTTCATCCAGTTATCCAGCGCACCGACTAAATGCCCGAGGTGCAATTTCCCCGTAGGCCGCATTCCGCTTAATATACGTTTCTTCATAGGCATATTACGTAACTAGTAAATTCGTAACTCGTAACTAGTAATTTTTATACTGACCATACTAACAAAAAAATATGATTTTTTCTTTTGATTACGAATTACTAGTTACTGGTTTACGAGTTACGGTATTTATAATTTCCTTGCGATCTTTTCTATTTCATACGCTTCAACAATATCGCCTTCCTGTATTGCGTCAAAACCGGAGACAGTCAATCCGCATTCAAACCCCTCCTGAACATCGCGCACATCATCCTTAAAACGTTTCAAAGAGGATAATTTCCCTCCGAAGATCTCCTGGCCGTTCCTGACTACGCTGACATTCGCCGAACGGTTAATTTTACCCTTTACCACAAAACATCCCGCTACGGTTCCCGAACGCGACAGCTTGAAGACTTTTCTTATCTCAACCCGGCCCAAAAATACCTTCTTCAGCTTAGGTTCCAGCATCCCCTCTATGGCGGCCTTGATGTCGTTAGCCAGCTCATAGATAATATTGTACGTCCTGACGTCAACGCCTTCCTTTGAGGCCATATCTTTAGCCAGATCCTCGGCGGTAACGTTAAAACCCAGCACCAGCGCATTAGAAGCAACCGCAAGGATTACGTCCGAAGAATTTATACTGCCGACCCCTTCGTGTATTATCTCAAGTTTTATTTCCGAAACATTGAGTCTATTCAAGGTATCTCTTATCGCCTCAAGCGAACCCTGGACATCGGCTTTGATAATCATCTTCAGGTCTTTGATCTTACCTTCGATAATCTGCGCGTGGAGCTCCTCCAGGCTTATCTTCTTAGCCGATTTCATCTGCGCCACACGCTCCGCCTCTTGGCGCTTGGACGCTAATTCCCTGGCGGTCTTCTCATCTTCAACTACGAAAAACTGTTCTCCTGCCAGAGGTATCCCGGAAATTCCTAAGACTTCCACGGGAGTAGAAGGCCCTGCTTCAATGACAGAACGGCCGCGGTCATCGAACATCGCCCTGACTTTGCCGTATTGTTTGCCGACGATCAAACTATGGTTTAACTTAAGCGTACCGTTTTTTACCAGCAGGGTCGAAACCGGCCCCCTGCCCTTGGAAAGTTTGGCCTCTATGACTACCCCGCTTGCGGCCCTTAGGGGGTTAGCCTTTAATTCCAGCATCTGCGCTTCCAAGAGAAGCATTTCAAGCAGGTTATCTATCCCTTCGCCGGTCTTTGCCGAAACCGGCACCGTGATAGTCTTGCCTCCCCAGTCTTCAGAGAGCAAATCTATCTGCGAAAGTTGTTTTTTAACGCGGTCTAAGTCTGCCTGGGGCTTATCGATTTTATTGACTGCTACGACTATCGGCACACCGGCTGCCCGGGCGTGGTCTATCGCTTCGCGTGTCTGAGGCATAATTCCGTCATCTGCCGCTACCACCAATACTACAATGTCTGTAGTACCGGCTCCGCGCGCGCGCATCGCGGTAAATGCTTCATGCCCCGGAGTATCCAGAAAAGTAATCACCCCCTGGGGGAGTACTACCCGGTAAGCTCCGATATGCTGGGTAATACCGCCGTGTTCCTTGTCTACTACCTTACTCTTCCTGATCGCATCAAGCAGCGAAGTCTTTCCGTGGTCAACATGCCCCATCAGAGTGACTATCGGGTGGCGCGGTTTCAGTTGTTGAGGCGTATCTTCCTCTTTATGGGCTCCCAGGATAGCTTCTTCTTTTGAGAGGGCACGCTTTACCCGATACCCGAATTTCCTGCACACCGCCGAAACAGTTTCTTCATCAAGACTCTGATTTATACCGACCATCACCCTCATACCCATCAGCGTTTTAATCACTAGCGAAGGTTTCTCCTGCAGCCTGACAGAGAGGTCTTTGACAGAAATAGGCAGGTCTAATTCCAGCTCTTTCAATTTCGGCTCCGGAGGAATCACGGGAGCCGGCGGCGGCTTAGGCGTAGTTTCTTTTTTCACCTGCGGCTGGGGCGTTTCTTTAACCGCCGGCTTAGGCGCTGTTTCTCTTTTTGGCTGAGGATGAGGCGCTTCTTTAACCGCCGGCTTAAGCGTTTCCCTGCTTAGCGTTGCCTGCTCTGCAATAACCGCCTGATGAACTTCCTCTTCCTTTCCAACCGGCTTTACCTGTTTCTTACGGATAACCGGCGCCTTTGCTTTTTTTACTGCTGACTTTTTGACAACGGCAGTTATTTTCTTAACCGCTTTTGCCTTCACCGGCTTTACAGCCTGCTTCTTTGCTTTAACGGCCTTCTTTGGGCTGGTAACCTTTTTCTTTTTATCCATAGTTTGAAAGATTATTTTTGGGTCAACTTTTTAGCTTCTTCAATCAGTTTCTCTGCCTTCTTTGCTCCGATCCCTTTGATCTCGGTAAGTTTTTCCGCTTTTGCCTGAGCGATATCATCAAGACTTGTAAAACCCGCTGCCTGTAATGCCTCCGCGGTCTTAGCACCTACTCCGGAGAGCTCGCTCAATGATAAGGCCTTAGCCTTTTCTTTCTTCGCTTTTTTCGCTTTCTTTTCCGCCGCTGGCTTCTCTTCCTTCTCCGCGCCGCCCTTGGCCTTCAGGGCCTCTTCGGCGATCATCAACTTGGTGCGAATATCCAGCTCCCAGCCGACAAGCCGGCTGGCAAGACGGACATTCTGGCCGTGTTTACCGATGGCTAAAGAAAGTTGATCGTCTTCCACAATTACTTCCGCTTTGAGGCTTTCCTTTTCTAATTTTATCTCCGCTACCTTAGCCGGCGAAAGCGCTGCTTTGATATATTCCCTGATATCGTCATTATACCTTACGATATCGATTTTTTCTCCCTGCAATTCGTTAACGATATTTCTCACCCGGTTGCCGCGCATCCCCACGCAGGCGCCTACGGAATCGACTTTATCGTTCTTAGACCACACCGCAATCTTCGTGCGCGCTCCGGGTTCGCGCGATATAGCCTTGATCTCCACAATCCCCTCGTAAATCTCCGGCACTTCCAGTTCAAATAATTTCCTGACGAAATTCGGATGCGCGCGGGAAAGTATAATTTGGGGCCCTTTCGTGTCTTTCTTTACCTCCAAGACAAACGCCCGGATACGCTGGCCCTGCCGGTATTCTTCTTTCGGCGACTGCTCCCGTTTTAAAAGCAGGCCTTCGGCCTTGCCGAGCATATCTACGATAATATTGCCTCTCTCAAAACGGTAGACCGTGCCGCTGGCGATATCTCCGACCTTGCTCTGAAATTCGCTGAAGACGACTTCCTTTTCCGCTTCGCGTATCTTCTGAATGATCACCTGGCGGGCGGTTGAGGCGGCAATACGGCCGAAATCTATAGAAGTAATCTCCTCCCCGTTCTTGCTCGCTTTTATTTTTCCAGTTGAACGGTCAATCACTACCTTAAGCTCATCCTCCGGGGCAACCCCGACGGCCTTGCGCGCGGCAGTAGCCAAAGCGACCTCTACTGCCTCAATCAAAACCTCTCTTTTGATGCCCTTTTCTCTCTCCAGTTGTTCAATTATAGTTAGCAGTTCCTGACTCATTTTAATGAGCAGACAATTTACGGAACATAAGCGACGTAAATTGTAGCCTCCTCCTTTTCTTTAATTGATGGCGTCTGCGAATCAATCCCGCAATCGTTAGAATAGATTCCAGATGCGGGACAAATTCAGCCAAATAACTTATGTCGCACTTCGCGCTCCATAAGTTATGGCTTCATTTGATTATTTGTCTTGCCTTATTTATCAACGATAACGGTATCTTTACCCTTTTTTTCTGGGTGTCGACAAAAACGTTCTCTTGGTCGACTTCTGCGACTATCCCCGCATACTCTATCTTTCCGTCAACCGGCTGTGAAAGGAAAAACCTCGCCTGCTTGTTTAAACAACGCAGGAAATCCTCCCTTGCCTTCATCGGATAGTCTATCCCGGGGGAAGAAACCTCCAGCACAAACTTATCTTCTATAATGCCTTTTTCGTCAAGTAGCTCGCTGATCTGACGGTTCAACCCTGCGCATTCCTCGATACTTATACCGCCCTCGGGCCTGTCCGCCAAAATCCTCAGAAAAAGATCCCTGCCTTCATAGCGGTAGATAAGGTCCACCAAGAGAAAACCCTGCTCATGAAGATAAGGGCCGACAAATTCTCTAAGCTGTTGCGCAACTTCATGCCTGTCCATCGGCAAGCGTCATTATCCTCTTTAATATCTTCTCTTTATCATCGACTGTTTTCTCAGCGCTATTTCTCGCCTTCAGCTCAAGTTTTCCGCTCTTTGCTGGCTCCCTGCCGATGATAATCTGCAAAGGAATACCGATTAAGTCGGCATCCTTGAATTTCACCCCTGCCCTCTCATCCCGGTCATCCAGGAGAGGCTCGATGCCGGCGTCTGATAAATCCTTATAAACGCTCTCAGCCAGCACTTTCGTATTATTATCTGCCGTGTCAAGAGGGATAATCATCACCTTATAGGGCGCTACCTCCTGAGGCCAGGTTATCCCGTTTTCATCGTGGTTCTGCTCTATCACCGCGGAGATTAATCTCGATACCCCTATGCCGTAACAGCCCATCACTATCGGCTTAAGCTTACCGTCTTCATCAAGGACCTTGGCACCCAGTACCGAAGTATACTTGGTACCCAGTTTAAAAATATGGCCGACCTCAATACAATTAACCTTGCGCATTACTGTGCCGCATTTAGGGCAAACCGGCTGATTCCCCTCATTAAAGGGAACGGTCATCGCACATTGCGAACAGGAAATCACCACATCCTCCCCGTCTCCGGCGGGCACCATAAATTCGTGCGAAACATTGCCCCCCATTACACCGGGGTCGGCTTCCTGCACCAGGATTTTTAAACCGCATCTTTTAAAAATACGCAAGTAAGCGCTCAGCACCGCCTGATAATTCCTATCCAGGCCCGCTTCATCCCTGTCAAAACTATAGGCATCTTTCATGATGAATTCACAGGCCCTGACCAGGCCAAACCGCGGCCTGATTTCATCGCGGAATTTTGTCTGGATCTGATAGAGCATCAGCGGCAACTGCCTGTAGCTGGAAACGAGACTTGCGACTAAATCGGTAATCACCTCTTCATGCGTAGGACCCAGGCAGACTTTTCTCCCCCGCCTGTCGACCAGCCTAATCATTACCTCTCCGATATCCTTATCCCTGCCGCTCTTCACCCACAACTCAAGCGGCTGCAAAGCAGGCAAGAGTAATTCCGAGGCGCCGCAGGAATCCATCTCCTGGCGGATGATCTTCTCTATATTGCTTAAAACGCGCAAACCCAGGGGCAGATAAGAGTAAGCTCCGGCCATGAGCATACGCGCAAGCCCGGCGCGAAGCAAAAGCTTATGAGCAAGAGATTCAGCTTCCTGGGGAGTCTCTTTAAGCGTAGGGATTAAAGTCCTTGACCAGTACATAAATCAATCTTTCTTAAATAATCCGGGGGGTAAACTGATGCCGGAATTCCTGAATAAATTCTCAAATGCAGGCGTTGCCCCGGTAGAATGCCAACTGCCTTCTATGTTTCCTATGGGCCCGATTCCCTCTATATCAAATCTAAATAAATCTTCCAGGACGATCTGCCCTTCTTTTAACCCGTTTACCTGAGTAATGTGCGTTATCCTCCTGACCCCGTCTGAAAGCTGCTCCTGCTGGACAATCAGGTTCAAGGCTGCCGAGATCTGGCGATGGATAACCCCTAGGCTTATCGGCAGGCCGGAAGTGAGGATCATCGATTCCAGCCGGTAGATAACTTCCTGCGGGGAACTGGCATGAAGCACGGCCAGCGAACCACGATGGCCGGAACAGATCGCCTGAAGCATATCCAGGGCTTCGGCTCCTCTGATCTCTCCTAAAATTATCCTTTGCGGACGCATGCGCAGCGAATTTTTGAATAAATCCCTGATCGTGACTTCTCCTCTGCCTTCGATACTCGGCTGCCTGGCCTCAAGCCTAACCACATCATCCTGCGTTAACTGAAGCTCAGCAGTATCCTCTATCGTAACGATGCGCTCCTCGTTAGAGATACAGGAAGAAAGTATATTTAATGTAGTGGTCTTACCCGAACCGGTGGCGCCGGAAAAGATTATATTCGCTTTGGCCTTAATACAGGCGACAAGAAAATCTTTCATCCGCTTATCAAGCGTACCGAGCCTGACTAAATCATCCGGGGTTTTTATATATTTAAGGAACTTTCTGATAGTGACCGTCGGTCCGTCCAAGGCAAGCGGAGGGATGATAATGTTTACCCGGGAACCGTCTTTTAAGGAAACATCAGTATAGGGGTATGACTCATCGGCGTGCCTTCGCGTAGGAGCCAGTATTTTATAGATCAGGGAAACCAGTTGCTGTTCGCTGTCAAAAGTCACTGCGGAAAGCTGCTTGCGCCCGTTTCTCTCTATATAAATCTTCTTTGGCCCGTTGATCATAATCTCGCTTACCTCAGGGTCTTTTAAAAGTTCTTCTATCGGGCCGTATCCGATAAATTCATCCAAAAGCTCACCAATTAATTTTCGCTTATCCGATTCGGAAAGCGCCGAATATTCACGGTGAGTAATTTCATTCAGGATCTCAGCGATAGCCTCTTTTAATCCCGGCTGATTGATTTCTCCTGCAGTAAATATATAACTGTATTCCTGGATTAATTTATGCCTTACCTTTTCCTTTATTTCTTTACTCATTTAACCCTCTCAATCTCAGCCAGTATTACCTTCAGGCAGTCATGGTAAGCGACTTTTTTTATTGCTTTACCCGCCTTAAATAAAAGGCCGTCTTTCTTTCCGAAAGCTATCCCGATATCCGCTTCTTTGGCTTCTCCCGGGCCGTTAACTACACAGCCCATCACGGCCACTTTCAGTGGCCGAGCTGATAGCTGACAGCTCATAGCTGATAGCCTGCTATCTAAATCCCTAACTATCTTAACCAAGTCTACTTCGCAGCGGCCGCAGGTAGGGCAACTTATAATCTCAGGGCCGAAACGCCTCAAGCCCAACGCTTCCAGGATGCCTCTGGCCGCCCTTACTTCCTGAACCGAAATATCGGTAAGGGATACCCTTATTGTATCACCAATTCCCTCCAATAGCAAAGCTCCGATTGCCAGGCTTGATTTGATTAACCCTGCGTAAGCCGGGCCGCTGGCAGTTACACCCAGATGCAGCGGGTAATCGCAAAGTAAAGCTATCTTACGGTATGCCTCTATCGTATCAAGGATATCCGAGCCTTTTAAAGAAATTACGATATCGCGGAACTTAAATCCCTCTAAAACCTTGACATAATCAAGGGCGCTTTTTACCATTATCCCTGCCTGTACCCTGCCTCTCAGTGACCCCGAATTAACTCCGACTCTTATGGGGATACGCCTGTCCCCTGCCGCAGCAGCAATCTCTCTCAGCTGTTCTTTCTTGTAGATATTGCCCGGGTTAAGCCTGATTTTATCAACCCCGTTTTCTATCGCCTGCATAGCCAGGCGCCAGTCAAAATGTATATCCGCGACTATCGGCAAAGGGCTCCTTTTTTTTATCTCTTTTAACGCGCTGCTGTCGCGTGCGTCCTTTACCGCCAGGCGCACTATTTCACAGCCGGATGACTGAATGGCCTCAATCTGCGAAAGCACTGCATTGATATCCGCTGTTCTTACCTTAACCATCGATTGTATGGCTACGGGGTGGCTGCCGCCGATAAGCACTTTACCTACGCGGATTGTCCTTGTTTTACGCCTCTTTATTCTCATTTCGTAAAAAATTTGATGATTTTATCCCCGAAAGCCCTGCTGATATCATTGAAAGTAACCAGGGCCGCTAAACTCAATATAATAGTCAAGCCGATTTGATTGATAATCCTCTCGGCCTTTAAGCTTAAGTACTTCCCCCTTAACTTCTCAATGCCCAGCAGTACTATATGCCCGCCGTCTAATATCGGCAGGGGAAGAAGATTGAATATCGCCAGGCTTATGCTTAATACCGCCATCAGGTGCAATAGCGCAACTACACCCAGGCGCGCGGCATGGGAAGTAATCAGGAATATGCCTAAGGGCCCGGTAACTGATTCACGCATGGAGAGTTTCCCGGTAACCATCCTCCCCAGGGCCTTATAAGTCAATACGGTCATCCCCCAGGTTTTCTGAATTCCCAATTGTGCCGATTCAAATACTCCGTGCTTGACGATTACGATATCCTGCCCCGGGGCAATACCAAGAATCCCGATGCTCTGCTTTTCTCCTAAAATATTCTCTACTTCCTTCTGGCGCAGTTTTACCTTAAGACGGATACTGCGGTTGCCCCTAAGCACTAAAACATCCGCTGAAGGCGCAGTGCTCTTGCTCTGGATAACCTTCTGCAGGTCATCCCAGTACTCTACCTTTTCCCCGTCTACCGCGACGATCCTGTCGCCGACGCGAATACCAGCGCTTTGTGCGCCAAAGCCATCTAACAGCCCGCCCACATTTGTGGTAACTGTGGGATAACCAAAGAAAAATATGAATGAAAGTAAAACCGCGCCCATAATATAATTCAACAGCGCGCCGCTGGCAATAATCCAGAAACGCCTACCCGGCGGCTGCGACATATATTCATACTTTTTACCCTTATATTCCTCCAGGCTGTCTCCGGCCATCTTCACATAGCCGCCTAAAGGAACGGCATTAATACAATAATCCGTTTCGCCTTTCTTCCTGCAAAACAGCTGCGTTCCGAAACCTAAAGCAAACCTCTCTACCCTTACGCCAATCTTCTTGGCAACAATAAAGTGTCCGAACTCATGCACGATTATAAGCACCCCCAACACGAAAAGAAAAATAAACAGATTAATCATCTTTATCCTTAGTTTAAATTTGCGATTATCTCGTGCGCCTTTTCCTTTGCCCAGCGGTCAGAAGCCAGAATTTCTTCAACCCCGGGATTCCTGATATTTTTATGCCGATTCAAAACCCTCTCAATGACCCCAGGTATAGCAATAAACTTCAATCTCCGCCTCAGGAATGCCTCAACGCAAGCCTCGTTAGCGGCATTTAACACGCAGGGGGCTGTGCCAAGCTCACCCGCCGCCTGATACGCCAGCCGTAAACAGGGGAATTTATTCAAGTCGGGCTTAAAAAAATTAAATTCCTCCAGGCTGAAGAAATCAACGCTTTTAATTTTTGTCGGCAGCCTCTGTGGATAAGAGAACGCGTATTGAATGGGAATGCGCATGTCCGTAGCCGATAACTGGGCGATGATTACTCCGTCGATAAACTCTACCATTGAATGAATTATCGCTTCCGGATGGACGATAACTTTTATTTTCTCAGCGGGAACTCCGAAAAGAAATATTGCCTCCAGGACCTCTAAGCCCTTATTCATCAAAGTCGCCGAATCAACGCTGATCTTCTTACCCATCTTCCAGCGAGGATGATCAATTACCCGGGAAACGGAAATATCTTTAAAATCTTTTTTCGGAATAAGCCTCAAAGGCCCGCCGCTGGCGGTAAGATAGATATTCTTAAGCCTGCCGGTACCTTCTCCTCTGAGGCATTGCCAGATAGCTGACTGTTCGCTGTCAACGGGGATAATCCGGGCATTCTTGCGGCTGGCCCGCTTGGTCAGAATACTGCCTGCCATTACCAATGCTTCTTTATTAGCCAGGGCAATATCTTTACCGGCATCAATAGCGGCAAGAAGCGGCTTAAGCGCGCTTGAACCGCTGATCGCCATCATCACCTGATCGATGCGGCTATCCTGCACCATTTCTGCAATCCCGCTTTCTCCGAAAAAAAGCTTACAGCCTCTTAAGACGGCTTCCCTTTTCAGGCCCCTGGCTGCGGCAAGGTCACCGACGCATACTGATACTGGGCGGAATTCCTTTATCTGGCGTTTTAAAAGACCGATATTCCTGTTGGCGCTGATTGCTGCAAGTTTAAACCTCTCCGGAAAATTCCTGATAATCTCAAGTGAATTCCTTCCGATTGAACCGGTTGAACCCAAAACCGCTATCTGCTTCATCTTCCTATAATAATAAGGTAAAAATAAAATACTGGCGCTGTAAACAAAACGCTGTCTATTTCATCCAGAATACCCCCCATACCCGGAAGGATATTCCCCGAATCTTTTACCTGGCAATCGCGTTTAACCAGCGACTCCGAAAGATCTCCCAGCTGGCCGATGATGCCCAGGCCCAATCCTATCAAGGCCAGATCAAGATAATTAAAACCCAGTATGGTCCGGCAGGCAAACGCCCCGAGAACGCTGAAGATCAATCCGGCTATTGCCCCTTCTACGGATTTCTTCGGGCTGATCGCCGGGATAAACGGAGTCTTACCGAAACGCGAACCTATCAGGTAGGCCCCGATATCCCCGAGCTTAGTAATCACAAGCAGGGCAATAAACAGGTTTATACCGTTGTCAAGATAACGTATCTTAATCAGAAAACTGAAAAACCAGGCCACATAAAGGACGCCGAAAATAGTGGTGGATATGCCCACCACTACTCCTGAGCCCTGCCTGCGCCTGAACTGCATCAGGAATAAAAACAAAAGCATCAGCACCATAAAGAGGAATTCCCAGCTTTTTGTCGGCTCAAAACGCATGATCACCGAAAGCGGAATCAGGGTACCGATGCCGATACCGACATATTTATAGATGTTGATCTGTTTCTTTTCAATCATGCTAAAAAACTCATAAAGCCCGATCGCCGTAAATAATACCATCGCGATATTAAATACCGGCCTTACGAATACTGCCGTAGCTATAATCGAAATCAGAATAATACTGCTAACTATCCTTTTTGACAGCACCTATCCCCCCGAATCTGCGCTCTCTGTTCTGGTATACCCTGATCGCCTCTTTTAAGTCATCCGCGGTAAAATCCGGCCAGTATTTTTGCGGAAAGTAAAGCTCGGCATAGGAAATTTGCCAAAGCAAAAAATTGCTGATGCGCATCTCGCCACTCGTCCTGATCAACAGATCAGGATCCGGCAACCCCGCGGTATAAAGGAACTCCGAAAATGTATCGGTGTCCAGCTTAGCTGCCTCTGCCTCTCCCGCAACAACTGCCTTAGCGAATAATTTAACCGCATCCACAATCTCCTGCCTCCCGCCGTAGTTCAATGCCAAAGCCACGACCATACCGGTGTTTTTAGCGGTTTTCTCCTCTGATTCCCTGATCTTCTCCTGAAGGTATTTCGGAATGGGGTCTTTTCTGCCGATTACGATAAACTTTATGTTGTCTTCGTCTAACTCCTTAAGCCTGCGGTTGAGGAAATTGTCCAAAGAACGCATCAGCATAGAGACTTCTGCTTTAGGCCTGGACCAGTTCTCGGCCGAAAAAGCGAAAAAAGTAACCGCCTTAACACCTAATGCATCAGCTGCCCTGATAATCTCCCTGATCCGGTCTATGCCCTTGCGATGGCCGGCAGTGCGCGGCAGGCCTCTTTTCTTTGCCCAGCGGCCGTTGCCGTCCATAATTATCGCTATATGCCGGGGGATATCGTTATTCATGGCTCATATCTACTATTGGTGTACGTGGTAATCTATCTCCGGGAATATATTATCACTATTTTCTATTCCCGAGAGCCAACCCTCATCTATATTATTCACCTTAAGATCATCGTAAATCCTGTTAAATCTCAATAAATGATCCTTTGTGCGGTTTACGGCATAACTCGTATGCGTGCCTGTACCCATAATAAAGGCCCAGTCAGAACTCTGCGCTAAAAGCAGCTCCCTTAAGGCCTGATTCAATGCCCTTTTAATAAGGCCTTCAGCCAAAGGGAATCTCTTGGCTAATTCGGTCATCCTCTGTGAAGCTACATACAGGTGGCGGTAGATCCAGTCATTCGGGCCCTGCAGCCACATCTCGCTGTAGCCTTTCCAGCCCCAGCTGGATAAAGAAGGGGTGACTACCTGGTTACGCGGATTCTCCGCAAGGTATTCGCTGGCAGTAACCAACCTGATGACATCCTGATCAAAGGCAATCTTACGGATCAGGAAATCCAGCCACATCGGCCCCTCATACCACCAATGCCCGTAGAGCTCTGCATCGTAAGGCGAAACAATTATCGGCTTCTTGCCTAAACAATCGAAAAGGTATTCCGCCTGCTTCTGCCGGTTAAACATAAAATTACCGGCGTGCTCGGCGGCCTTCTCCTGCGCCCAATGCGGATTATACGGCTCTTTATGGTCTCCTGTGCCGGTAATACGGTAATACTTTATCCCCGTATTTATACGTATACCGTCGGGGTGTATATAAGGCCGGATATACTCATAATCAAGGTCGAAGCCGACATCCCGGTAAAATTCACGGTAAAGATAATCCCCCGGGTATCCCTCTATGGAGGACCAGACCTGCTTGGATGACTCTAAGTCCCTTGCGAAGCAAGCCACCCCTGATTTACAATAGACCGGGGCAAAGACCGCATATTTCGGCCGGGGGCTGGCATGCAATACACCGTGCGCATCGCTGAAGAAATATTTAATGCCGGATTCTTTAAGGATTTCATCGCAACCCGGATAAAAACCGCACTCAGGAAGCCAAATCCCCGCGGGCCTTCGGGAAAAATTCTTTTCATAGTGGGCTACCGCTACCTTTACCTGCGCACGGACAGATTCCCTTGTCGTTTCCATAAGGGGAAAATATCCGTGGGTAGCCCCGCAGGTGATGATTTCTATTCTGCCTGCATCCTGAAATTTCTTAAAAGCAAGTACTAAATTACGCCTGTATTTCTCGAACACCCCCCGGGCTTCATAGAAACGCTCCAGATACATCTGTGCCAAGCCGTTAAATTCCGCCTGATGCCGGGTGCGCTCCACTTCCTTATGCGCCAACTCTATCAGTTTATTGATATGCCTTAAGTATCTTTCCTGCAGAAGCCCGTCAGAAAGCATGGAGATCAGAGTCGGGGTAAGCGACATAGTGACCCTGAAATCCACGTTTTCATCGAGCAGGCGCTCAAAAATGCGGATTAACGGCACATAAGTCTCGGTAATTGCTTCGTATAGCCAGTCTTCCTCAAGAAAGTTTTCGTGTTCCGGGTGGCGGACAAAAGGCAGATGGCTGTGCAGAACTAGCGTTAAATAACCTTTATGCATTATTTTTTCAGGGGATTATTTTTTCCTTACCGGGCTACCTGAGCTTATACCTCCCCTTAGATGCACCTTCCAGGGTTTTTTACCTTTCATCGGAGAACTGCCCAGCCCGACGCCTACTCCGTAGAGTTTGGCAAAAAGGTCATCGGGAATCATCCATTCTTCATCGGTAATCCAGGAAGGCCCGTCCAGCGGAGTCTGCACGGTATTGGAACGCAGAATAGTGATAAACCTGCCGTCGGCCAGCAGTAACCCCAGGTCCGCACACCATGACCTTCCGGGAGAGCCTGTATCGATATACCAGTTGTCGGCGTGATCATTTAACAGAATATCAAAAAAGTGGTGCGCGTTTGAACCATTAAAATCAATAAAACTTATATCATAAACACGCAATACCCGCTTGGCCTTTGCAAAATCATCCTTTAATTCTCTGCGCAGGCGCTCAAGCGTCCTATCCTTCAACTCCCAGTAGGAATGAATCCACCAGGGATCCCTGACCTGCAATACCAGCATATCTCGGCCGTATTTCACGGGTAAATCAGGATACGCCCTCGCCGGGGCCTGCGGCTGAGGCGGATAGTATTTAGCGCTCTCCGCCAATGTCTCATGGTTAGCCGTAACAGCCTTAACAGGGATTGTCGTCCCCTTTTGGGAAAGTCTACGGCTCTTCAGCGACTTCTTCCCTGCAACGACGCGGGCCTTTTTAATCTTTCTGCGGATGGACATCTTTTTACGAATCACTTTTTTTCTGCGTCTGACAGCCATCGGCCACCTCTCTTTCTCCGTGCTTCAACAAAAAAGGGGATATCTATCCCCTTCCTGACAAGAAGAAATCTTGCTCTCCTTAAAGCTCGCTGTTATTTCATCT
Organism: uncultured Planctomycetales bacterium; assembly: GCA_964399915.1. GTDB lineage: Bacteria > Omnitrophota > Gorgyraeia > Gygaellales > Profunditerraquicolaceae > CAYNRN01. The sequence continues at coordinate 29,522 of CAYNRN010000001.1, read as the reverse complement.
CTTCGCCTTACTCTTACCGGACAAAGCGTCCTTGAGGTTTTCTTCCAGGGTATCTTTAAGCTTTGTCATTTTGTCCAGTTCTTCTTCCAGGCTCTGGGTCATCAGCTGCTGCTGTAATAAGGCCTTCTTTGTCGCTTCATGCGCCGTTTTCTCTTCCTCAAACGACTTGCTAAGCTGTATAATTTTTTCTTCATAAGCGGTGTTATTCTGCGCGGCCTTGGCCACCTTTTCTTCAAGGTCAAGCCGGGTAGACATTTCTTTGTCGCGCGCCGCTTTAATCCTGGCGGCAGAACTGCAGGAACCGGCCATACCTACAAAAAATATTACACAGATTATACCTAAAATCAGTATCAAGCGGTCTTTCATAGAGTCTTCCATTTTTTTAATCCCCCCGGATTATAATTTTATACATTCGCGGCCAGCGAAGCCCCGAGTTAAACGAGGAAATATCTTGCCCTTAAGCATGCGAATGAACAATGGCCGCTCAGTATTTCGCTCCTTAAAACCAGGGGCTTAGCCCGCGGAGCTTCATTTGAGGCTTGCCGGCGCAGCTTCTTTGTCTTCCTTGTTTACCTTTGTCACCTGCGGCAGAATCACTATCTCCACCCTGCGGTTTAACTGTCTGCCCTCGCTCGTGGCATTGCTGGCTACCGGTTGATATTCCCCGTAACCTGCGGCTGAAACGCGGCCCGGGGCAACCTTATCCTCATCGACCAGATAATGCAAAACACTCAAAGCGCGCGCGGTAGATAATTCCCAGTTTGATTTCCAGGGAGAAAATTTAATCGGCTGGTCGTCAGTGTGGCCTTCAATTCCCACATTGAGGTCAGGAACGTTCTCTTTGAGTACGCGTGCGACTTTATCAAGTGTACGGTATGCCTCCGGACGGACTATCGCCTTTCCAGAATCAAAGAGCACATCGGCGACAAAGGTAATCACCAGGCCCTTCTGCATCATCTCAATCTTTACCTGTTTATCTGCCAGCTCCCTGCTCAACCTTTTCTCCAGCAGTTTCTTAGCGTTCTCCAGTTCATCAAGCTGCCGGGATAACTGGTCAATTTTATCGATATCCGAACGCCTGCCGGACTGAAAGACAAAAGTACAGCCCGCAAGCGCTAGGCCTAAAAATAATATGAAGACGGCCTTCAATAATGTCTTTTTCATCTGCTCCTCCTTATTTTTGGATTTCTAACTATAACACAACCGATATTTTTAGTCAAGGAAAATAGTATCCTTGCGGCCGGAGCCAAATGAAACCATAGAGATTTTTACTCCCAACGTATCCTGCAGGAATTTCAGGTAATTACGTGCATTGACCGGCAGGTCTTTATACTTTTTTACCGGCAGCGCCTGTTCCCATCCGGGCAGCTCTTTATATACCGGCCTTGCGTTTTCCAGGGCGTCAAGATCATAGGGAAAATTTTTTAAAATCTTACCTTTATATTTATAGGCAATACAGATTTTGACACTCTTAAGCCCGCTTAAAATATCAAGCTTCATAATCGCTAATTCTGAAATCCTGTTCAAGATAACCGCTTCTTTCGTCATCACCGCATCAAACCAGCCGCACCTGCGCGGCCTTCTGGTGGTAGCGCCGAATTCATTGCCCTTGCGCCTGATCAGGCTTTCAAAAGCAGGACCGAATTCTGTAGTAAAAGGCCCCTCGCCTACCCGGGTAGTATAAGCCTTAGCCACGCCTATAACTTTATCTATCTTTACCGGAGCAACGCCGCTTCCGGCACAGGCGCCGCCTGCGGTAGCTGAAGACGAAGTGACGAAAGGATAGGTGCCGAAATCTATATCCAGAAAAGTACCCTGCGCCCCCTCAAAAAGCACATTCTTCTTCTTATCTATCGCGCCGTTTATCAAAAGTTGAGTATTTGCTATAAACGGGAGGAGCTCACGGCCAAAACCTAAGTATTCCCTGTAAGTCTTTTTAAAACTGTATCCGGCGTGCCCATAAACTTTCTTGAATATTTCGTTTTTTTCCTTAAGGTTATCCTTTAATTTCTCTTTGAAAACCCGCGGATTTAGAAGATCAACCATGCGGATGCCGCAGCGGTTGATCTTATCGGAATAACAGGGGCCGATACCTCTGCCGGTAGTGCCGATCTTATGCGTGCGCTTAGTCTCGCGCAGCTGGTCAAGTATTTTATGATAAGGCATAATCACATGCGCCAGAGAAGAAATCTTAAGCCTACCGGCAAAACCGATCCCCTCTCTCTTTAATTCGGCAAGCTCCTGCAGCAAAACTGCCGGATCGACCACTACGCCGTTGCCTATACAGCAGATCTTACCGGGATGCAGGATACCCGAAGGTATCAGATGGAATATATGTTCGCGCCCGCCCACTACCACGGTGTGCCCTGCATTATTGCCGCCCTGATAACGCACGATGTAATCGGCTTCCTGCGAAAGGATATCAATAATCTTACCCTTTCCTTCGTCTCCCCACTGTGCGCCTACGATAATGATATTCATAACTTATAACTCATAACTTATAATTTCTAATCTATAATTTAGAATCACGGTGCCATGGTAAATATCTTACGGGCAACATCCGGATACTTGGCAATAAATTTTAACTCTTCGTCAACCAGCGGCTTTTGATTATGGACATTAGCGTAACGCACCAGCTCCAGCACCTCGGTTGCCTCTTTATCGCTGTGGAATTCAACTTCAAGTTTCTCATAGACATTGCGGAATCCTTTTATCCCGGAATACTCCCCGGCGGTAATCTTGCGCCCGGTCTCAATCACCTCAGGCTCCCCCCTGCCCAGTTCTTCATAATCATAGAGTTCGTAATTGCGCCTGTCTTTCAAAGCTCCGTCGGCATGAATCCCGGATTCGTGCGCAAAGGCATTAGCGCCTATCCCGGGCTGGTTTATCGGGATCGGCACTCCGAACGCGTAAGAGGCATATTTACATATCTTCCAGGCCAGCTTAAGATTGATACGTTCATCAAGCGCGTAATCCTGCAAACCGCTGCCGTATTTAATCGCCAGCATTACCGAGACTAAATCAGCATTGCCCGCGCGCTCGCCCATACCGTTGACGCAGGTATTGATGTAAACGTCTACTCCGGCATCAAGCGCTGCTTTTGCTCCGGCAATAGAATTGGCTACTGCCAACCCCAGATCATTATGGCCGTGAATTTCAACGGGTATCTTAACCGCCTCTACCAGTTCCTTTATCCTCTCATAAACGGAGAAGGGCGTATCGCAACCCAGCGTATCGCAGTAACGTATTCTGTCGGCTCCGGCTTCTTTTGCCGCGCCGGAAAACTCAATCAGGTAATCCATCCGGGTCCGGGAGGCATCTTCGGCATTGACACCGACAGATTCAGCGCCTGATTTGCGCGCAAGCTTAACACCGTCAGACATCTCTTTAATCACCGTCTGATGATCAAGCTTGCCTTTAAATTTATGCATGATCATCTGGTCAGAAGTCGATATGGAAAGGTTTAAGTGTTTTATCCCGGGGACAAGTTTAAATGCCGCAGCCACATCTTCTTTTGTCGCCCTGAGCCACCCTCCCAGGCGGATACGCGCAAGCGCACCATTCTTAACCAGGTCAAGGTTGGCATTCAGATAATTTGTTTCATGGCGTGTTACCGGAAATCCGAATTCCGACTGGAAGGCGCCGATCTCATCAAGATACATATTCAGCATCGTCTTCTGTAATTTAGAAAGGCAGATGCGCGAGGTCTGCACTCCGTCGCGGTTAGTAACGTCAATCAGGTAGATTCTGGGGTTTTTCATCATTTCACCTCTTCAGTATTTTTTTAAGCTCTTCTTTTGTCGGCGTACCTTTGGTAGAAAAGATTTCCTGGTTATTTAAGAGGTACGTCGGCCCAAACATAACGTCAAGCTCGCCGTTTAAAGCGGTATTCTCCTTCAGCAGCCGCTCGCCTTCTTCTGACCTGGCACAACTTTTTATCCAGGCAGGGTCAGACTTATCCAGGCCTGTCTGTCCGGCAGGCAGGCATTCTTCCCACCAGGAGCTTGCGATATTCTTCGCCCTGCAACCGATATAATCCCAAAAAGCTGAAGGATAATATTTCTGTACGCAAACCCCCCTCAGGCACTCCTCTATCTCAGCCTTACCGGTAGCTGCCTCAAAACCTCCCTCTTTCACAGGGACTGCCAAGAAATGCACTGCAGGCTGAAAATCCCTGATCGCCTCAATAAGCTCGTATGTTTCCTTATTATACAGGCTCAAAAACAAATCTATCCTGCCCTCAATCTTCTGCCTATCCGTAAAATAAGAAACCCCTGCGGCTTGCGGTTTAATCATATAGAAACCATCTTTTTCCGCTAAGATATCTTTAAGCCGCGGGAAAAATTGTTCCTTTTCTATATCTTTAGGCAAGAGGTAAACTGGAAGGCCTTTGACCGATAATTTTTCCATTAATTCTTTTGCTTTTGAACCGGGGTAATAGAGATAGGAAACCTTTAACCCTTTAAAGTATGATTTCAGATAATCAATAGTGGTTTTTGTATCGCATACAAAACAGGCCTTACTGGTGATAATTATCAACTCAATCTCCGCAGGAGCACCGAATTTACATTCCGCCGACATCGTAGCCGGCTGCTGGCAGGTGCCGATTAAGCCTTTTTTTGCGCAATTGGTGTCCTGAAAACATTCGGGAAGAGCCTTAACTATCTGCGGATCAGGGGCAATCTCCTCTGACAGGCGAATCTCTTCTACTTTATAATCCGAAATTTTACCATCCGCTACAGAGAGGGACAGTTTCCCCAGTTTTCTCCCCTGCCAGGCAGGCCTTATTACCAGGGTATCCCCTGCTTTTGAGTACGGCTCTTTATTATTGCCTTGGGCGTGCCCGTCAATAACAATATCTATGCCTCTAAGCTCATTTAATAAAACGGTATCCTCATCCTCGCCCAGGTTGCTCAAGAGAATAACTATATCAGCATTATTTTTCTTTAAATCTTCCCATGCCGCCCCAACCGCCTGTTTTGCGGAAAGAAGCTTTATCCCGCTTGTTTTCTGCGCGGCAAAAGGAGTTGTCACGCCGATAATGCCGATCTTGATCTTGCCTACGGTTTTAATCAGATACGGCCGGATCCCCCCGGACTCCAGATTAGAGGATAAAAAATCCAATCCCGATGATTTAATATTCTCAAAGAGGAATTCTTTGCCGAAATTGAATTCATCCGCTCCGACTGCTGCGGCGTCATACTTCATAAGCTTCATTGCCTGAAGATTGATTAAGGTGCGCTGCTTATCCAGTTCGGTATTCTGAGTGTATTCGTCCGTAAGGCCCCCCGCAAAAAAAGACCCGCTATCAAGCAGGATGGCATCAGGATTCTTCTTGCGCAGCTTATCAACCAGCGCTGCCCTGCGGGCTATCCCCCCGTCGGGCTCTTTGGGGCAGTTGCACGGATAGAGCATGGCATGCGTTTCGCCGGTGTATAAAATGGTAATTTCTTCGGCGAAGATGAAGGAAGAGAGAAGAAGGATGAAAGACGCCGCAAACAACCCTGATATAAATAATCTATATTTTTCAATCATACGTTGATTACCTTTGCGGCAAGGATATTTTCCGTCTTTCTGATTTTCTCCAGAAGTTCCTGCGAAACCTGGCTGTCTACGTTCAGCAGGCTGATGGCTATGCCGCCGGGCTTTTCTCTGCCGAAGGTCATCGCAGCGATATTTATCTTATGCTTTGCCATGAGTGTCCCCAGATTGCCGATAATCCCCGGCTTATCCTTATTTTTAATTACCAGCATATCGCCTGCCGGAGTAGACTCTACGTAATAATCATCGATCTTGACGATACGCGGCTGTTTATTGGCGGAGAGTGTCCCGGCGATCTTTCTGGATTCCTTATCCGTTTTGATTTCAAGCTGGATAAGATTGACGAACTCCGCTTCACGCGTCAGCTTTGATTCCTTTATCTTTATACCCCTGTCTCCGGCAAGCGAAGTAGCATTGATAAAATTAACGGTTTCTTTCAGGATCGGGTAGAGTATGCCCTTTACCAGGGCCATCGTCAGAGGGCTTAAGTCATGGCGGATAATCTCGCCGCTATAGCTGATATTTACTTCCTGGAACCTTCCTTCCACCAGCTGTGCCAGGAAACTGCCCATCTTCTCCGAAAGGTTTATATATGGCTCAAGGGTCTTATAGACTTCAGCGTCAAGATAAGGATAGTTGGCGGCATTGCGTATGCCTCTGCCCAACAGGGCATCGCGGACGATTTCGGCTACTTCTACTGCCACATTGACCTGAGCTTCCTCTGTTGAAGCCCCCAGGTGAGGAGTTACCACTATATTATCTGTTTTAAGTAATTCGCTGTCAGCAGGTACCGGCTCCTTCTCAAATACGTCTATGGCCGCCCCAGCGACCTTGCCTTCCTTGACTGCCTTTGCCAAGGCTGCCTCATCAATAATTCCTCCGCGGGCGCAATTAATCAAACGCACGCCTTTCTTCATCAGCGCAATCTGTTTATCGGAAATCATATGCTTTGTCTCTTCAGTCAGAGGCGTATGCACGGTAATATAATCAGCTGACTTAAAAAGTTCGCTTAACTCGACTACTTCAATGCCTAAGTCTTCGGCGACCTGGCGCGAAAGAAAAGGGTCATATGCTAAAACCTTCATCCCGAAAGAGAGCGCCCTTTTTGCCACCTCTTTTCCGATCTTCCCGAATCCGACTACCCCCAGCGCTTTTCCGTAAAGCTCGACGCCCATAAATTTAGAACGCTTCCATTCCCCCTTTTTTGTCGAGGCATTCGCCTGAGCGATATTGCGCGAAAGCGCCAGGATCATGCTCATTGTATGTTCTGCGGTAGAAATGGTATTCCCGGAGGGGGTATTCATCACGATAATCCCCTTTTGAGTCGCTGCCTCAAGATCCACGTTATCTAATCCAACCCCCGCCCTTCCGATGACCTTCAATTTAGAAGCCGCTTCGATGATATCCTTGGTTACCTTGGTAGCGCTTCGCACGATCAAAGCCTGATAATCTGCGATTGCCTGTTTCAACGTATCGGGCTTAAGCTCGGTTTTAACGTCAACCTGAAATTCCTTATTCTCTCTTAATATCTTCAATCCCTCTTCCGACAGGGGATCGCTGACTAAGATCTTGATCATCTTCTCCTCCGACGATTATGGCTTAAGAAATATTTCCTGCGCTGCCCTGACTCCGGCGCCTAAGTTAAACTTATAACCCATCTGGGCAAGCACTTTTTCCAGACAACTGATACCTGCGATAATATCGAATTCTTCTATGTAGCCCATGTGCGCGAGACGGAAGATCTTCCCTTTCATCTCAGACTGTCCCCCGGCCATCGTAACGCCGTAAGTATCGCGCATGGTCTTCACCAGTTTTTCTCCGTCTATACCCGCAGGGACCTTCACTGCGGTTACCACGTCTGAGCCGGCATCAGGGGCGAATAACTCCAGGCCCAACGCTTTTACCGCGGCCCTAGCGGCATCGGCCATCTTTTTATGACGGGCGAAAATATTCTCAAGCCCTTCCTCTTTGATCATCTTTAAGGCCTCGATAAGGGCGATAATCAAAGTTATCGCCGGAGTAAATGGCGTATCAGTCTTATCATAAGCTTTCTTCGCCGCTTTCAAACTGAAATAGTATTTGGGGCATTTTGAATTCTCCGCTAACTTCCATGCCTTGGGGCTTATTGAAATAAAGCTCAGGCCCGGAGGCAGCATTAATCCTTTCTGCGAACCTGATACTACCACATCGCAATTCCAGGCATCAGTCTTTAAATCTATGGCGCCCAGGCCGCTGATTGCATCAACCACTAAAACGGCATTGCTATCTTTAACTACTTCACCTATCGTCTCAATATCATTGGCTACGCCGGTAGAGGTTTCGCAGAGCGTAGCAAAGACAGCTTTTATCTTCGGGTTTGCCTTTAACCTCCTGCCTATCTCCTGAGGAGCAACCGCCTTACCCCATTCTACATCCAAGACCTCTGCTTCGATGCCGTATGCCTTGCAGAGCTCAGTCCATCTTTCTCCGAATTTCCCTCCCTGTATCGATAAAGCGATATCCCCGGGAGAAAGCAGGTTGGCTACCGCAGCTTCCATTGCGCCGGTACCTGAAGATGTAATGATAAATACGTCGTTTTTAGTCTGAAAGATATATTTCAATCCTTCTGCCGCCTCTTTTAAAAATGCCTGAAACTGCGGCGTGCGGTGATGAATAATCGGCCGCGCCATTGCCTCCATTACTTCCGGCGGCAAAGGCGTGGGCCCGGGAGTAAGCAGATATTTCTTTCTCATTTTTATGGCCTTTCTTTACTTATTTTTTCTTTTTCTCTGCGATGACTTCGTCGATTAAACCGTAATCTTTGGATTCCTGCGCGGACATGAAATAATCCCTGTCGGTATCCTTTTGCACTCTCTCCAGCTGCTGGCCGGTATGTCTGGCGAGTATCTCATTGATCTTATCGCGCATCTTCAGGATCTCCTTGGCCTGCCGGGAGATATCCTCTGCCGCTCCCTGGATGCCTCCCCAGGGTTGATGGATCATAATCCGCGAATTAGGCAACGCGTGGCGTTTGCCTTTAGTGCCGGCGCATAATAATACCGCCCCCATGCTGGAAGCCTGGCCCACACAATAAGTAGCTACGTCGCACTTTACAAACTGCATAGTATCGTATATTGCCAACCCCGCGGTTACTGAACCGCCTGGAGTATTGATGTAGACATTGATATCCTTAGCTACATCCTCCATCTGTAAAAAAAGCATCTGGGCAATAATCAGATTCGCTACGTTGTCGTCGATGGGTGTACCGATAAAGATAATCCTGTCTTTCAACAGGCGAGAGTAAATATCGTAGGCCCTCTCGTAGCCGCGCGAAGTCTGCTCGATGACCATCGGTACTAATGTCTGGTTTTTTGTCGCCATATCAACCTCCTTTATTTTTCCTGCGTCCACTCCGCTTCCTTCAATAAAAATTCCATTACCCGCCGCGGCATATGCTCATCGATTGCGATACTCTCCTTTTTTGCCACTTCGGCGAGGACAAGATAGACCTTTACCTGCTCTTGCGCCTGCGGCTGAAAATGTTTCTTCATCTCTGCTTCCTGGCCGTCGATCTGCTGGCGCGGCATGCCTCTTAAGGCCATATCCAGCTTCGCCTGCTTAACCAGGTCATCCAACTGGCGCGAAACCATAGACTGGGGGATATTGAACTCTACCTCTTTAGTTATTGCTTCTATAATCCGGCTCTCTAATTCCTGCCGCTGGGCATTTTCTTTCTGCAGGTAGATCTGGCGTTCCAGCGCCGCCTTCAATTCGTTGAGGTCAGGATACCCCATGCCTTTAGCAAAAATATCATCCAGCGACGACACCTTGTGCGACTCCTTCAGTGAATCCAGGCTGCGGCTGATTTCATCCTGCCCGACCTCTATTCTCTTGTAATTTAATCTGATCTTCCTGTAATTTTTAAGTTTGATCTCCGGGGCAAGCTGCACCCGGGCCTTAAAAGATATCCTGTCGGCTAAGAGGCTCACCTCGCTGATCTGGGGCAGTTCTATTACATCCAGATTCTCCTTCTCAATCGCCTGATTGTAAAGCTCCGGGACAAGGTCCTTAATCACCTGCTCGTGCGCCAGGGAAGAATAATGCTTTTGCAGCATATCTAAAGGGGCGTTCCCCGGACGGAATCCCGGAACCTTGGCTTCCTTGCCTATTTCTTTATAAACGTCGTCGAATTTCTTGCTTACGATATCGCCGCTTACTTCTATATTAAGCTCTCTCTTCTCATTGTCTAATTTCTTTACCTCTATCTTCA
>CAYNRN010000001.1:16411-19632 GCA_964399915.1 uncultured Planctomycetales bacterium | reverse complement strand
TACATGCTGAATTTTTCCCCCAGATATAACTGGCGTGCCTGGGGATCATCAATCAATTCCTGGGCAGTACCTGAAATCAAGATCTTGCCGTCGGCAATCAGATATGCGCGGTCGGTTATGGAAAGCGTCTCCCTGACGTTATGATCGGTTAATAAAATACCTAGGCCTCTCTCTTTTAGTTCCTTGATAATCTCCTGCGCTTCGTTGACTACTATCGGATCTATCCCCGAAAAAGGCTCATCCAGGAGTATGAACGACGGATTGGTAACTAAAGCGCGGGTAATCTCAAGGCGCCTGCGTTCTCCGCCGGAGAGCGTAAAAGCCTTGTTCTTGGCTAGATGGGCGATATTCAACTCCTCTAATAACATTGTAAGCCGACGCCGCCTCTCATTTCTGCCGATTGGCAGAGTCTCCAGGATGGCCGTGATATTTTCTTCTACGCTGAGCTTCCTGAAGATAGAAGGCTCCTGAGATAGATACCCTATGCCGAAACGCGCGCGTTCATGAATGGGCAATTTTGTGATATCATTATTGTCAAAGGTGATCTTGCCGCGGTTAGGCGGGACAATCCCCACTACCATGTAAAAGGTAGTGGTCTTTCCGGCGCCGTTAGGCCCAAGCAATCCGACGATCTCCCCGCGCTTGACCTCGATATCCACGCCTTTGACTACCTGACGCCCGTCATAACTTTTTGAAAGGTCCCTAATTTCCAAGAGATGCACTGATATCCTCCGTAGAATACAGCACCAGTTTCGGCCTGCCGGTCAAAACTATCTTTTTATCCAGGGCGGTATATATCGCTTCCTCGCTGTAAGAAGTATTTTGCCCTTTGATGATTTTAACGTTGCCCCTGCAGACTATCCTGTCGATCTTTGCCCCCATCATCTGGGAAGAAACCGCATCTTCCTTAGCCGGCTGCCCGATAGCCGGATCAGGAGAGGCTTCTGCCTTCTCCTTGGGAGCGCTATCCTCTGATTTAGGCGGATTTAAAAAATAGACATCCATGATGTCGCAGTAGATCAAATTATCCTCGGTATCCACCTTCACGTTATTCTTGAAAGTAGCGATATTTTTTGCGTAATCTATCTCAAGCGGTCCGTCGCACTCTATGTCAATCTTACTCAACGCCTGCCCGTCTGCCTCTTTAGGCAGGATCTTCATAGTGACGTCCTCTTTAAATTTAATCTGGCTTAGATTAGGCTGGCCCTCGGCCCCCTTGGCAACCGTAGTCATATTATCCCTGACGATATTTACCACATCATCGGTAGTGACCAGCTGTTGTTTCCGGTCCCAGTCCAGGGAATCTGTAGTTAGTTTACTTCCCGAAGCAGTAGTAATCACTACATTTTCCTCAAGATGAACCTTACCCTCCTGCTTATCGAAATCCCCCTTGTCGGCGGTGAGCTTTACGTCATCTGATTCGGCATACATATTGCCTACCACGCTGTTAAGCTTGATTACATCCCCGAATATATCCGCTGATTTCCCCGATATATCCCAGCTTTTTTTACCCTTATCTCCGTATCCGGCAAGGGAAAACTCGCTGATCTGCTGGTCAGACTCAACAGCCGCAGGCTTTTCCTCCTGCGCATATCCAATGACAAAAAATAACAATAAAAATAGCAGGCTACTAGTTACGGACCATACTCGCCACAAAAAGTGGCGAGTCCGCCACGCATTGTGGCGGAAGCCATAAGCTGCTTTTCTATACATCATGGCCACCCACCGCTTCCTGCCACTTACCTTGCGCTTTAAGTATCAGCTCGGAGACCTCTCGTACTGCCCCGCGCCCTCCTTCTCTCAAGGTAACGTATACTGCCTGCTTTTTTATTTCCGGACAGGCGTTAAATACCGCCACCGCAAACCCTACCCGCTTCATCAGGCATAAATCAACCAGGTCGTCTCCGATAAAACAAACCTCTTCAGCGTTAAGGCCGTATTTTTTGAGTATCCTTTCCAGAACCGAGCTCTTTGGCGAAATATCTTCGAATACCGCATCTACTTCCATATCCCTTGCGCGGGGATGTATGGCGCGTGAACCTTTGGCGGTAATCAAAATCGTCGGTATCCCCGATTTTTTCAAAAGGTGCACACCCATTCCGTCGTGTACATCAAAAAACTTCATATCTGCCCCGCGCGAATCATAGACGATCCTGCCGTCGGTCAACACGCCGTCAACATCTAAAAGCAGCAATTTTACTTTTTTAGCATTATTTTTTAACTCTTCTTTTAATTCAAACATTCTTTCTAACCTAATTTCTAATTTCCTACACCAACCCTGCCTTCAATAAATCCTGTACATCAAGCAGGCCCACGGGCCGGCCCCTATTGTCTACGACCGGGACTTCGTCTATCTTTCTATCCTTTAATATTCTTAAGCCCTCTGCCGCCAGCATATCAGGGCCGACGGAAGCAGGGCGTTTCGTCATTACCTCTCTGACTTTACGTTTGGAGAGATCAGGGTCAGTTTCCAGATGGCGGCGTAAGTCACCGTCGGTAAATATGCCGGTCAACTTCCCCTTCCTGTCTATTACCGAAGCGCTTCCTGCCCTGGCTTTTGTTATTTTGACTAAAACTTGCGATATCCTGCACTCCTCTTTTACTATCGGGTTAGCCTCCTGCCGGCGCATGATATCGGAAACTTTAAGCAACAATCTTTTCCCCAGCAGGCCGCCAGGATGAAAAAATGCGAAATCCTTCTCTTTAAAACCCTTTAGTTCCAGGAGGCAGACAGCTAAAGCATCGCACATTGCAAGGGCTGCGGTTGTGGAGGCCGTCGGAGCAAGGCCCATCGGACAAGCTTCTTTCTTTACCGAGACATCCAGGACTACATCGCTGTGCCGCGCTAAAATCGAATCCTTCCTTCCGGTTAAAGCAATGACCTTAGAGCCGATCTTCTTTAATAGCGGCAGGAGCTGCCTGATCTCCTCCTGCTGCCCGCTGTTGGAGAGTATGATTAAAAGGTCATCATGGGTAACCCGGCCCAAATCTCCGTGTATAGCCTCGGCCAAATGCAGGAAAAGGCTGGGCGTACCGGTGGAAGCAAGGGTTGCGGAAAACTTTCTGGCGATGATGCCGGTTTTGCCCATCCCGCTGACTACCACCCTGCCTTTACACTTAAGCAACAACTCCAGCGCGCGCCGGAAACTATCTCCCAGGCGTTTTTTAAGGCCGCTGATTGCCTGAGCCTCTACCTGCAAAACCTCTCTCGCCCTCTTTAT
>CAYNRN010000001.1:0-16311 GCA_964399915.1 uncultured Planctomycetales bacterium | reverse complement strand
GAGGCTAATCATATTTGCCGCATCACAAAGCGCCTTATCCGGATCAGCATGCACTTCCAGAAAAATCCCGTCGCAACCGAAAGCGGCCGCCGCGCGCGCCAAGGGCGCCACAAACTCTCTCTGCCCGGATGAAGAGTCTCCCTTGCCGCCGGGGAGCTGAACGCTGTGCGTAGCGTCATAAATTACCGGGTATCCGAAAGAACGCATAATCGCCAGCGCCCTGAAATCCGTAACCAGATTATTGTATCCGAAACAAACCCCTCTTTCGGTAAGGATTATCTTTTTATTCCCCGCAGACTCAACTTTCCTGATGATAGGCTGCATATCCCACGGCGCCAGGAACTGGCCCTTTTTGATATTCACCGCTTTCCCAGTCCTTGCCGCTGCCACTACAATATCCGTCTGACGGCAAAGAAACGCCGGAATCTGGATAATGTCTAATACTCTCGATGCCTCAACAATCTCTTCTCGGCAGTGTATATCGCTTAACACCGGGATTTTAAATTTATCTTTTACCATGCGCAAAACTTCCAGCCCCTTTTTTAGGCCCGGGCCGCGGTAAGATTCGACGGAAAGGCGGTTTGCTTTATCAAAACTGGATTTAAAGATAAAAGGAATCCCTATGCCGGAAGTAATCTCTTTAATCCTGCCGGCAGCTTCCAGGCAGGCACTCTGCGATTCGATTACGCATGGCCCGGCAATTAAAACCGGTTTATTTTTCTCTCCTAAAGTAATATTAGCTACTTTGACCTGCTTCATCAGCTTCCTCTCGTCCTTCACCCGTCCTGCCGCCGCTGTGCAGATATTCTCTAACCTTTTCTAAGTCCTCGGGCGTATCCACCCCGATCGTGTCATACTTAGTCTCTACTGTCTTTATCCGCAAACCCTCTTCAATAACCCGAAGCTGCTCCAGGCGCTCCACCTTCTCCAGGTATGAAACCGGCAGGTTCTTATAGGTAAAAAGGAAATCTTTCGTATAGGCGTATAACCCGATATGCTTGAAATAAACCGGCAATTTTACGTCGGAATTTACCGCCTTATAAGGTATGGGGAGGCGGGAGAAATATATCGCAAAATTATTCTTATCTATCGCTACCTTGACTATATTCGGGTCATTTATCAGGCGGGGGTCGTCTATCGCCTTGATTATCGTTGACATCAAAAGGGTATTGTCCTCCAATAGCGTGCGCGCTACCGCATCTATCATCGTAGGGTGTATCAGCGGCTCATCCCCCTGAATATTGACTACGACCTTCGCCTCAATAGGATTGACTACTTCGCAGATCCTGTCCGTACCGCAAAGATGTCCTTTGGAAGTTAAGACTACTTTTGCGCCGAAACCCCGGGCAGCAACAGCTACCCGTTCATCATCACAGGCAACGATCAGATCATCCAGTTGATGCGCCTGCTTTGCCCGTTCCCAGACATGCTGCAGCATGGGTTTACCCATGATATCAGCCAGGACCTTGCCTTCAAACCTGGTGGAAGAAAATCTGGCGGGGATCACTCCGATAACGTCCATTTTTTTCCTGTTTTATCTCTTTAGGCTGATTTAATTCTTTCTAATAATTCCTTGCGGGTGACAGCCGCAGTGCCCAGCTTACCGACAACTATGCCGGCGGCAAAGTTAGCGATATGCGCGGCCTCAAGTTTAGCTGCCCCTACCGATAGGCCGAGCGTGAAAGTAGCAATTACCGTATCTCCGGCCCCCGAGACATCAAATACCTCCTGGGCTACCGTCGGTATATGTATCGGCCTTTTGCCTTTCTCGAATATACGCATCCCTTCTTCGCCCAGGGTCACAAGCATAGATTCTAAACCCAGGTATCCCATTACTTCGGCTGCGGCAAAATCAATATCCCGGTCTGTGAAAAACCGGTCCGAATTTACCCTGAAAGTACTGGTCGTATCCTTTATCTTTAAATTCCTGACCGCATTCTCTAATTCCCGGCGGTTAGGAGTAATCGAGCTAACGCCCCGGTAATACTGAAAATGTTCCTCCTTGGGATCAACGGTAATAATTTTTTTACGGCTGCGCGCCAGCCCGATGATTTCCTGAAGCAGGTGCATATTGACTACGCCTTTGCCGTAATCTTCGATAATCACGGCGTCAAAAGCGCCGATATTTTTACGCACAGATGCGGATATCTTTTTATTGAGCTTTGCGGAAATGGCGTGCGTATGCTCCCAGTCAATCCTGACTACCTGCTGATGAGCGGCTAAGACACGCGTCTTTAAAGTGGTATGCCTTCTAGGTTCGCTAAAGACCGCTGCGGTAGAAATTTTTGCTTTTTTAAGTTCACTCAGGAGGATCTCGCTGTTTTTGTCGGTCCCCACTACTCCGGCGAGGCAAACCTTTGCCCCCAGAGAACGGATATTACCGGCTACGTTTGCCGCACCTCCGGCGGCGTAGCTACGCTTATCCGCCCAGACTATCGGTACCGGCGCTTCCGGAGATATCCTGTCTACTTTGCCTGCGATATATTCGTCCAGAATAAGGTCTCCGATGACCAAGATATTAGCTCCGGGGAATTTATCGACTATGCTTTTTAAGTTTTTCATCGTATTTTCTCTATTACCGACTGTGCTAAAAGCGGCAGCATGATCTCATGATGCCCGACAAAATAGAATCCTCTGCCTCCGGTTTGAACCGGCCGGGAAGTGATATTTACCGACGGACGGTAGTGATGGATCATATCAAAGTTTGCGGCGGTAAAATCCTTTACTTTATTCCCGAGGTTTCTGGCCAGATTAAGGGCTTTTAAGAAAACTTCCGGCATAATCACTGCCGAGCCGAAATTGAGCAGCACCCCGCCGTTGTTCAACCCTTTTACTTCAGCGACTAATTTACGGAAATCATTGAAGCTCGCCTTTGCAGTAAATGCCGGGTCAAAAGAAGGATGCTGATGAATGATATCCGTTCCCAGCGCCACAAAAACGCAAACCGGGATCCCGCTCTTATAGGCCTGATAAATGATGCTCAAATTTTTATACTTCAGGCGTGAATCCGCGATTTTTTTTGCAACCGCATATCCTAATCCTGCGGCGTAGTTTCCCTTTACCGCGTGATTAAGGAAGTCGGCGGTTTCTTTGCCCATACCGAACCTGCCGCCGGCTAATTCCTTTGCTACATCTTCAGAAGTCTTACCTTGAAACGCTATCTCAAAATCATGAATGATGCCTGCGCCGTTCAGGCACAAACAGGTAATTACTTTCTTTTTTATCAGTTCGATGATTACCGGATTTAAACCGCATTTTATCACATGCGCCCCGGACATAAAAATAACCGATTTTTTCCTCTTTTTAGCTGAAACAATCGCGTTAACCGTATCGCCTAAGTCTTTGGCTTTTAGTATATTCGGCAAAGAATTAACAAAACGGGCAAAGCCCGCCCCGCGCAAAGGAGGAGCTGCAAAATCAGCAGTTTTCACCTTGCTCGCCCTTGATTTCAACGAGTATCTTCTGACCTTATTTATATCTATCATGGGAAAATATAATTGTAGCACAAATCGCCTCTAAATCAACTGCTTATTTTCTGGGTTTTGCTCCTTTATCTTAACAGGTTATCCGCTGCCTTGACGACATCATCCACGCTGATCGACTTAAGGCAGAGGAATTCGTTTTTACAATTATGCGCCAGGCATTCGATACAGGCGGCCGGTTTATGTAATGCCGTGCTTTTTTCTCCCAGCGGGCCCCAGCGTCTCGGGCTTAGGCCTGCCTGGTTTCTCCCGAATATAGAGATTACCGGTGTGCCGACAGCCGCGGCAATATGCACGGGCCCTGAATCATTGGAGATAAAAAGCGCGCATTTTTTTAAAATACCTGCCAGTTGAGAGACTGAAGTTTTACCGGCTAAATTGATTACCGGATGAACCAGGCGGCGCTCCAGATTATGCGCCAGCGGGATATCTTTCCCTGCTGAAATTATCAGGATCCTAAATCCGTATTTATCGGCTAACTTATCCGCCGCCTCGGCAAATCTCTCCGGCGGCCATATCTTTGACGGACAGCTTGCGGCAGGATGTATTGCCAGAAGCTTATCCTGATTACCCACTCCCTGCCCGGTTAAAACCTCCTGCGCCCACTCCTGTGAAATCTTACTGACCGGCATATGAAGTTTTTTTTCACCGGGCTCGACACCGAGAAACCTGACTAAGTCAAGCGCATAATCAGATTCGTGTTTTTCCCCGAGCTGCTTAGCATGTTTTACCCTGTCAGTCAGGAGAAATCCGAGTTTACGGTCATATCCTATCCTCCTGGGTATCCCGGCTAAGAATACCGCCAGATGCGCGCGGTTAGCAGGATGCAGCACCAACGCCAAATCAAACTTTTTACCTTTAAGCATCCGCGTAAAACGCAGTGTCCCGGATAATCCTTTTTGTGCTGATGACTTATCGTAAATAATCGTCTCATCCAGATAAGGATTGCCTTCTACGATTTCCCTTGCCTGGGGAGCCACCATCATCGCAATGTAAGCGTTGGGGTAGGCATCGCGCAGCGCTTTTATCACCGGCGTTGAAAGCAGCACGTCTCCGATCCTGTCGGTGCGTACAATAAGTATCCTCTTATAGGGTTTTGGGTTAGGGGTTAGAGGTTTTGGGCCTCCAGTTAATATATTTTTTACCTGTTTTAAAACCTCCTCGGATTTTATAAGGCGCAAACACTCTAGGTTGCCGAAACGGCACTGCGCCTTTTGGCAGGGGCGGCAGAAAATTTCCTTTTTTATCACCACGCTGACGGCGCCCCAGGGCCCGTATTGCCTTTCGTTTGTCGGGCCGAATATAGCCGCAACCGGAACATCCAGATAGCTTGCCAGATGCAGTACTGCGCTGTCATTAGTCACTACCAGCGCCGTTTTCTCAAGCAGGGCTGCCAACTGTATCAGCGTGGTTTTGCCGCTTAGGTCTGCCAATGCCGCGCCCGCACCCTGCTTCAGATATCCGGAAACCAGCATATCTGCCTTATCGCCGGCCAATACGATTTTTCCCGGGATATCCTTTGCCAATGATTCGGCTAATTCTCTAAATTTCTCCCTTGGCCACCTCTTGGTATGGCTTCTGGCGCCCGGGGCAATTACAATTATTTTTTCCTCCTGCCTGAATCCGTTTTCTCTTAATAATCTTGCGATGTATTCCTTCTCCTGGCGGCCGATGACTAACGAATGCCTACCGCAAGCCCGCCGATGAGCTGTAAGCTGCCAACTATAAGCCCTGTACAAATGCCTGTCTTTCATATGTTCGATTCCAGCGGGGACCCGCGTCAAAGGCGATGTCTTAAAGCGCGCCGGCAGCAGTAATTGCAACAAACTGTTACGCAAGTCTATGACTAGGTCGAATTTTTCGTTTTTTAGCTTTCTGAAAAAAACTTTTTTTTCGCGGAAGCCCGCCCGCTTATCGTAGACAAAAACTTTATCTATGGCTGGATTGTTCTCGAATAATTCTTTTGAACGCTCCGTAGAGACAACGCTGACCCTGGCCTTGGGAAAATCGCTGATCGTCTGATCCAGGGCCGGTAAAGTCAGAATTACATCGCCGATATTACTTAAGGTGATAAAGAGGATTTTATTGATCTGCATATATTCGCAACTTGGTTAGCGGTGTTCGGTTATCGGTTTACGGTTATCCGCGGAGCGTATCCTTTTGGCTTCTTCCATTACCTCAGACGGCGTAACCGCCTTCATGCAACGGTTATCTTTACAATTAAGCACATAACAGGGGATTTTACAGCCGACGTCTTTGCGCAGGATAACGGTATTGGCAGAAGGATAGGGCCCGGTTATAGCCACAGAGGTAGGGCCAAAGATGGCGATAATCGACCTGGCGCCGACTGCGCTTGCGATGTGTAATGGGCCGGTATCCGCACTAATGAATAGGCCCGCCCTCCGGGCTAAAGCCCCGAGTTGTTTTAAATTAAATATCCCTGCGGCGATAATCGGCTTAGACTTCATCTCTTCTTTTATCTGCTTTGCCAGGGCTATGTCGGCGTGGCTGCCGGTAATCACAACCTTTGCCCCGAGCTCCTCAATCAGCCTGTCCGACAATTCTGCCCAGTAAGCGAACGGCCAGCGTTTCGGCTTCCAGTTCCCGCCGGGGTTAAGCACCGCCAGAAAATCGTTATCGGAAATCGCGTTCTTCTTCAGGAAATCATTAACAAAATCGCCGTCCGATTGGCTGAAGTAAAACTCTAGAAACCTGTCCTCTACTTTCAGCCCGGCTTTCTCGATGATATTCAAGTAATAATCCACGCGGTGCAGGGAATCGCGGGGCGGAGGCATAATCCTCGAACTCATCAGAAAGGAGCGTTTCTTGGTATGGTAACCGATGCGTTCGGAGATATCGGCAAGCCGGCAGATAAGCGTGCGACTGAATGAACGGTGCAGGAGGAAAACCTGATCAAACTTCTTTGACTTAAGATGCTGAATAAATTTCCATTTCTCCAGCATCCCCCGGTGCCTGTCGCGTTCATCGAAGATAATGATTTCGTCTAAATGGGGATTATCCTTAAGGACGGGATAACAGCGGCTGGGAATCACGCAGGCGATAAAGCTATCCGGAAAATTACGCCTGATATTCCTGACGGTAGCCGTGGAAAAAAGGACGTCTCCCAGCCAATTGACGTTAAAGATAAGTATACGTTTTGGTCCCTGTTTCATTGATACCCTTCGTCGCTGCGCTCCTCAGGACGAGGAGGCGATAATATTTTTGCCTGGCTCCTCATTTATGCCGGCGTTCCTTAAAAAAAGTATAGTACCCGCTTGATTCAAACCAGAAGACAAAAAGATTGTCCGAGGAAGAAGATATCCTCAGGCGCTTCAGCGCGAATACGTCGTTATCGGGATAATCTATTCCCGGATTTGTAGCTACCGCAGCTCTATACCCGGAGTCGATTACTATCTGCCTGATCCTGCCGGTAAACCTGCCTTCCGGATAACTAAAAAGCGCGACCTCACTGCCCAGCTTCTCCTGAAGCTTTACCTTTGATTCAACGATTTCCTTTTTTACCTCTGTTTCGGATTTAAGATTTACCAGCGGTTCCGGCCCCAGGCAGTGGCTTCCGAAAGTGATTAACCCCGAACCCTGCATTTCTTTAATCTCCTGCCAGTTCAGCCTGTCTGCCTGCGGCCTGCCTACTTCATTAACGATAATAAACATAACAACAGGGATATTATACTCTCTCAACACCGGATAAGCATAGAGATAGAAATCCCGGTATCCGTCATCAAAAGTTATTGCTACGGTATTGCGCGGGATCTTCTTCTCGCCCCTGATTAAATCCGCCAGTTTTTCTAGAGGCATGACGTTATAATTGTGTTCTTTCAAAAAACGCATCTGCCGCCTGAATGATTCAGCGCTTACCGCAAGCCGGTTCTGCGGGTTAGCCGAAGGCTGTACCGAATGATACATCAGAATCGGCGCTACGTAATGCTGGCGCACGAAAAAAACAAAAGCAATAATTGCCACCGCCAGTACGACTGCGGATATTTTTAGCGCTTTTTTGAAAGGCATTGCAAATACGCTCCTTCGGTTTGAGAGACCATCCTGTCTTGCGCAAAATCCTGCGCTATCAAAGCGCGCGCGTTAAGGCCTAAGCTTTTGCGGCGCTCGGGGTCGCGGAATAACCCTTTTATCTTATCTGCCAGTCCGGCGCTATCCTTCGGCTCTACGAGCAAACCGGTTTTTCCGTCACTGATTAAGTCCTTTATCCCCCCCACTGCAGAGGCAACTACCGGCAGTCCGCTTGCCATCGCCTCCATCAACCCCAGGCCCAGCCCTTCATTTAAGGAAGGCATGACAAAGATATCCATCGCTTGAAGTATTTCCCGCGTATCCGCTACGCAAGGATAAAAAATTACGCTGTCAGAAACGCCCAGCCGCCGGCAACCTTCCAGCAGGCGCTCCTTCTCCCTGCCCTCTCCGACGATTAACAGTTTAGCCGAAGGGAACTCTTCAAGGATATTTTTCATCGCTTCGATCAGGTAAATATGCCCTTTGACATCGGATAACCTGGCGACGATACCCGCTACCGGACCTGCGCCTAAGCCGAGTCCTCTCTTTTTATCTGCTCCCTCCTCCGAACTCCCTGCTTTGAACTTAACAATATCTATCCCGTTATAAATTACGGCTATATCTTCCGGCTTCACCTTAAAATCATTTTGCAGATGTTCCTTCACCGAATCGCTGATCGCGATTACCCTGCTCCCCCAGCAACCGTAAAGCCTGCGCAAGAGGCGCCTTCTGAAAAAACCGTGGCAGGTGGAAAGATATGGAATCTTCAGCCGCCTGCTCAACAAGCAACCCAAGACCTGGGTAGTACGGGTCTGGGCGTGGATAATCTGAAAAAGAGATCTTTTGTTTTCTGCGCTGAGCTTAAACAGGCTTGATAAGATCTTAAGGCTAAGCTCTTTCTTCGTATCTATAGGAATATTTATGCAAATTATGCCTTCCTGCTTAAAGGCGCCTTCAAGCTCCCCTCCGGAGGAAGCTAAAAATACATTATGGCCTGCCTTTTTCATCCCGGAAGATAAAGTCAGAAGGTAACTGGTAATCCCTCCGTGGTTAAGATGATTGGTTAGATAAAGTATGTTCATTTTATAAACTTATTTAAAGCCTCCATCACTTCTTCGGCGGATATCAACTCCATGCATTCTTTACTTCTGCACTTCGGCTTATAACACGGGCCGCAGGTTAAACCCTTATCTATAACCAGGGAATTTTCGGCTTCAGGCATATGCCTGGCAGGGTCAGTCGGCCCGAAGAGCGCGATAACCGGCACCTTCTGGCTTGCGGCAATATGCAGCGATGCCGAATCCGCAGAGATATATGCGCTGCATTTCCTGATCAGGCAAGCCAGTTGGTTAATAGTGGTCTTACCGCAGGCATTGATCGGTTTAAGCCCTTTAATCATAGCGTTAAGCGCGTTTGCCGCCGGGATATCCTTATCAGTGCCGGTAACTACCGCCCTGATATCCCTGCGGCTTAATTCTTCGCAGAGTAAAGCGATCTTCCCGAGCGGCCAGGACTTAGTCTGCCATCTTGAGCTTGCGCCTAAGTTGATGCCGATTAGCTTCTGTTTGGCGCTCAACCACTGCGAACCGAGGAATTCTTCTATATAAAGCTCGTCGGCTTTTGACGGCCATAATTCCAGCGAGGTATCCCGGGCTTCAATCCCCAGCATCTTCAATACCCTGAATTGATGGGATACCGGATCAAGCGCCGGTTTTTCATCTCTGATGGCATGATTGAGCAGGAAACCCCATTTTTTGTTATGATAGCCGTAGCGCTTTAAGGCAAGGGAAAGGAATGATAAAAAATGGCTCTTACGGTTATTCTGCAGGTCGATAACAATATCGAAATTTTTCTTTCTTAATCGATAAGCCAGGCGTAGAAGCGGTTTCAAGCCCTTATCTTTCTCTTTAAAATCACAGACTATCAATTCATCAATATAGGGGCACCTAGCTAACGCATCCTTCGACTCTTCGCCGGCTAAAACACTGATCTTATAATGATTGCCGAATTTTTCTTTTATCGCCCTTAATGCCGCAGTGGACAATATTACATCTCCTAACGAACTGATTTTTATTACGAGGATCCTGAAATTATCCAGCGCCTCTTTATAAACTTCCAGGGTCCTGTCAACCATCAATTGGAGGTTATATTTTTCCTTAAGTTTTTCGTAAGCGGCCTCCGACAGCCTGCGGGCAAGATGCTTCTCTTTAGAGATCTTGATTACCGCTTCAGCCATGCTTCTTGAGTCAGCCGGCGGCACGAGAATCCCGGTCTTATCGTCATCGATGATATCGATTACGCCGCCTACCCTTGTAGCGACTACCGGCACTCCGCTTGCCTGTGCCTCCACGATCACCCTGCCGAACGCTTCGTGGGTAGTCGTGGCAAGCACCAGGACATCCAGGTGCGCCATCACCGCCGGAACATCCCGCTGGTTCCCTAAAAATTCCGTACAATGCCATAAGCCCAGCCTCTTAACCAGAACCTCTACCTGCTCTTTATAATTCTGTTTATGGGGCGGCGCATCCCCGACTATCCAGATTTTAAGATGGGGTAAACTACGGTAGACTAATGCCATGGCTTTGACGAAATGCGAGTGCCCTTTAATCGGAGTAATCCTGCCGATTATACCTACATTAAACTCTTTTCTTCTCTTATCCTGCGGGTCTAAATATTTGAATTTGTCCAGGTCTACGCTGCGCGGAATCAGCCTGATGCGGTCGCGCGGGACTGCGAAATCATCAATCATATGCCTGCCGATTACGTTGCTGATCACGATCACCTGCTTCGCCCAGCCCATCACGAAACTGAAAAAATGCTTGCGGTAATAACCGTGGCAGGTAGTGATAAAGATTTTGCCCGTGCGGCGGCAGGCAAAATAGGCGATCCAAGCAGATACCCGTGAACGGGCGTGCACCACGTCTATTTTTTCGCGTTCGATGATCTCGGCTACGCGCGGAATCATCTTGATAATAGAAAGTATTGACTTCTTCTGCACCGCAAGCTGATAATGCAGGGCGCCGCAGGATTTCAACTCATCGACCAACTGGCCTCCGGCAGAAATTACCACCGCTTTATGGCCGAGCTTAACCAGGCTTGCTGATAGCTCAAGCGTGCCGGTCTCAACCCCGCCTACGTTTAACTCAGGGACGATCTGTAAAATATTCATCTGGATAAATTATAAAATCCTACCTAATGCTTTTTTGATTACCTCAGCGTCATTCAGCGGCAGAAGCCCGCAGGGGCCTTCTTTTCTGCCTGCGATCAGATCCCCGATCTTATCGCTACCGCAAAGATAAATATGTTTATCCCGGGATAAACGCCCGAGAAAGCGCTTATGTTTAACGCCCACCCTATCTTCAAAGACGATTACCTCTCGGCCGCTGGATGCGGCCTCAGAGATCATAGATATGCTTTCCGGAGAGACTATCGCAAACTTACTTAATCCCAGGATGCCTGCCACCGCTCCGGGGATATTTTTCTCATTGGCTATGATCAGCAATTTACAACGCGGATAATTACTGAATTCCCGCTTTAATAATATCTCTGTTTCCTTAAGAGTGCGCCGCGAAGAAGTTACGAGTATCCCGGCATTATTTCTCTCTGCTGCCAGCTTAGCCTGATTTATTACTTGAGAAACTTTTTCCGTATCAAGCCGGAAATCTTTTGCCTCTCCGCCGATTAAGATGCCGATATAAAAATTAAACCTATCCCTCTCGATCCCCTGCCGGATGCTTAATCTCGCAGCCTGGAGATTTAAATAATCTTTATCTATGAGATTCAACGCCCCTTGCGTCGCAACTACATTCTTCCTCCGGGGAGGATTATCATGCATAGGCATCACTAGCAGGTCAAACTTACGCAGGCTTAAGAAAGACGGCTTCATCAGCACAAAAGATTTACTTAAATTTTCCCGGCAGAAAAGGTAATTTACCGCTGCCAGCGAAGAACCGCAGGATATCACTATATCCACCTTAGCAAACGAAAGCAGCCGGTAAGAGTCCTGCCGTAAGGAAACTTTTAAACAGCGCAGGCACCCCTGGCAGCTGTACCTTCCCGTCAAACAGCCGCATAGCGAAAGGCCGGCGCGGAAAAATCTATTTTTAAAATTAACCTCAGCAACCTCGTGCCCGGCTGCTATGCCTTTCTCTCTGAAGTACCGGCTTACGATCTGCGCCAGCGCCTGCGCCTGCCGCAGATGCCCTGCCTTACCATCGCTTAACACAAGTATCTTCCTGCTTTTTGAATATTTCCATATTTTGTAAGTCCAGAGATATTCCTGCGGGTATTCTCTGATCAGCCCCTCAAAAACTAAAACCAGTTTCTGCAGAGCATTCCGGAGGTCTTCCTGTGAATCGCCGGTCTTACTGATTTCAAGCGGCGGCTTGACTATTATTTTTCCTTTCAGGCCTTTGGCGCGCGTATAAAATGCCGGCAGGATTATCGCATCATATTTTAGAGCCAACCTCACCGCTCCGGAAGCCATCGAAGCATCCCGGCCGAAAAATTCAACCGATACCCCGTCTTTGCCGCCCTGGTCAACGGACATGCCTATTGGTTTGCCGGCTTCTAAAAGCTCTATCAGCTGGCGCGTCTGATTCTGTTTTTCGATGATCTGGCAACCCTGATTCTTGCGGAAGCTGTTTAAGAGGCAGTTGAGGCGCGGAAACTTATCCTGCTGCCGCACAAAAAGCGAAAAGCCAAAACCCATCACGCTCTTGCAGATAATATTATATAATTCCCAGCTGCCTTCGTGGACACCGGCAAAAATCACCCCCTTACCGCTTTTAAAAGCCTTCTCTACATATTCATATCCTTCTATCTTGATGTATTTATCAATAAACTTGCGGTCAACGCGCGGGATAATAAATATTTCGATAATGCTCTGCCCGAAACCGCGATAGAATTCTCTGGTTATATTTTTTATCCGGCAGGGGGCAGATCCGTTGCCTAAGGCAAATTTTATATTGGCATGGGCGATCGCCCTGTGCCTGGCATCCAGGCGATAAAGAAGGTCTCCTATCCTCCTTCCCGTGAAAAGGACGGCGGCAGTGGGCAAAGGCCTAAGGATAAAGCTTAGCCCCTTAACCAGAATACAGCTGCAATAGTCTATCGCGGAATTTATCTTCATCTTTTATTGTAAGAGAAATGCTTAAAACATAAATCAGCGGATCTTTTTCGGAGATACTTAACCCCGTTAATCTCGCTGAATCTTTCTCGGTAGTAATCAAGACAGCCGCACCCCTATCGATACAGCTCCTGTAAATATCATCCAGTTCTTTTTGCGTATAATAGTGGTGATCGGGGAATTCAAAAACACCGGCGATATTTATCCCCAACGAGCGAATTGTTTCTTCGAAGGAGGAAGGATTTCCTATCCCCGAGAATAAAATAACTTTTTTCCCTTCCAGCGCGGATAATGCCACAGGCTTGCCGTCCGGGAGCAGGAAACAAAGCGGCTTACGCATAGATTCAAAAATTGCCGCGCGGGGATTAATCTGACGCAAAATACCCTTTAGCCGGGTTAAGGATTCCTCAGCCGAGCGGCCGTTCAGCAAGAAAACATCCGCCCGTTTTAACCCGCTAATAGGCTCGCGGAGGATCCCCCGCGGGATCAGGCAGCGATTGCCGAAAGGATACCCCGCGTCAATAACAACCACCTCTAAATCTTTCTTTATCCCCCATTGTTGCATCGCATCGTCTAATATTACCGTATCAACCGAATAATCCTTAATCCCCCTTCCTATCCCCCTCACCCTGTCAGCATCAACAATCACCGGGATATCCTTAAGTTTACGGGACAGCATATAAGGCTCGTCTGCCCCGCGGTATCCCCTGCTGACTACTGCTATCTTATGCCCCTGCTCTTTCAGATAACGTGCTATATATTCAACAAGGGGAGTTTTACCCGTGCCTCCGAGAGTGATATTACCGACGCTGATTACTTTACAGGACAGGCGGCGCGCCTGAAGACCCGAGAGAAAAATCAAAACCCTGACTATTATTCCGTAGAGAAGAGAAAGCAATAATAAAACGCATTTCGGGATTAAATGAATTGCTCCGTTTATTCTCTCAGTCGCTAAACCAAAAAGATATTCTCGCATAACCTTCCTATGCTAATAGTTTTTTAATCTCGCCGATATTGCGTAAAGTCGCCCCCTGATTGGCAAGGATCAGTTCTTTGCCGCGCTTGGCCAAAGCCGTCATATCCTGCGGATGGCTAAGCAGATCTTTTATCTCTAAAAACAAATCATCGGCATCCCGGGCCACTATTGCTGCTTTGCTTTTTAAAAATAACTGCGCGATATCGCGGAAATTCTGCATATGAGGCCCGAATACTACCGGTTTAGCCAGGTACGCCGGCTCAAGGATATTATGCCCTCCCTTAGGAACCAGGCTGCCGCCGATAAATACCATATCGGCTGCAGCATAATAATTTATCAACTGGCCTATTGTATCCAGTATAAACACCGGAGCGGGTTTTCGGTTTTCGGTTTCCGGTTTCCGGCCGGAGATAAACAATGGCTGAAAACCGTTCCTTACGGCGATATCGCCGACTTCTTTGGCGCGCTGCGGGTGGCGCGGGGCGATTAAAAGTCTGATTGCGGGGAACTCCCGCAGTACCCGCCGGTAAACCCGCAGAATGATTTCTTCTTCTCCGGGATGGGTAGAGCCGCATACCCACAGCTGGTCGTTATCGCTAAGCCCGAGTTTCAGGGAATCGCTGCTGAATACCTGAGGGCTGAGATCAAATTTCATATTGCCGGTCACCTTTACCTTATTGGGTGAAACTCCCAGCCTGACCAGTCTGCCGGCGTCAGTCTCTGTCTGGGCGCAGAAACAACTGACTTTATCTAATATACGTTTCACCAGGAATTTAACCAGCCGATAGCCCTTAAAAGAGGCGTCGGAAATCCTGGCGTTGACGATTATCACCGGGATATGCTTTTTATCCAGGGTGCGGATCAGATTTGGCCATATCTCGGTTTCCGCAATGACGAATAAACACGGGGCTACCCTGCGGATAACGGAATAAGTCAGGAAACTGAAATCAAGCGGCAGGTAGGTTACAAAATCTCCCTGCTGCGCTAACCTTTGCGCTATCCGGTTGCCGGTAGGGGTGACTGTGGAAATAACAAACCTTTTATCAGGATATTCCCTGCGCAGCTTATCAATCAGAGGCCCGCATACTGCCGCCTCGCCCACGCTTACCGCGTGGATCCATATCGGGCGGTCGAAAATGATATCCCTGGGCAAAAATCCCAGCCGGCGCAAAAACCCGCGGTGGAACTTGCCCTTGAATAGATACACCGGCAGGCAAACAGCCGCAAATACCAAAAATATTAAATCATAAACTATAAACATTGTTTTTTCTTACAACTTACGGATGAATTACGCGCGCGGATGCGCCTTATCGTAAACGTTTTTTAATTTATCGGTGGTGAGGTGAGTATAGATCTGCGTAGTAGAAAGATTAGCATGACCAAGCAACTCCTGTACGCTCCTTAAATCCGCGCCGCGGTTTAAAAGGTGTGTCGCGAACGAATGCCTGAGGGTATGCGCTGATACGCCCTGTTTAAGCCCGGCAAGCCTGATATATTTTTGAACGATATTACGCACCCCTCTTGCGCTGATCCGCCTTCCGTTTTTATTGAGGAATACGGCATCCGAATCTTTTTTCCTTTTATCCAGATAATCCCTGATCGCAGAGGTCGCCTTATCTCCGACCGGTACGATCCTCTCCTTCTTCCCCTTGCCCAGTACCTTAATAATACCGCCGATAAAATCTATATCATCCTTCACCAGGCCGGATAATTCCGAGATGCGTATACCGGTAGAATAAAAAGTCTCTAGAATCGCCCTGTCGCGCCTCCCTCTTTCATCACCGGCGAATACGGAATCAAGCAGTTTGCTCACTTCCTCCTCAGTAAGAAAAGCAGGCAAATACTTTTCCTGCTTCGGGCTTGAGAGGCTAAGCATAGGATTGCTCTTCAAGAGGCCTTCCCGGCTTAAAAACCTGAAAAAAGACCTTAAGCAGGAGAGGTGGCGGTTCAGCGTCCGGTTGGTGAGGTTTTTTTCTTTCAGCTGCGCCAGGTATTTCCTTAAGAGCAGGTAGTCGACTTTTTCAATAGGCGTCTCCTGCAGATACTTGCCAAAATCCCCCAGGTCGAGCTTATAGTTTAATACCGTATGCTCGGAATAATTCTTCTCTATCTGCAGATAGCGGACAAATTTTTCGATATAGCGTTCCATAGCCTTAACCTCATAGCAAATGCTTAATGGTTTTGCCTGCGGCCAATTGTTCGCGCACGGAATTTTTTGCCGTGCGCTGCGGTTTACCCCGTTAGAAAGGACAGAATTTACTCATCTACTTTCTAACGGGGTAAACTCGCTGCTTACGCAACGACTAACGGTATAGCTACTGCTTCAGCAGCTCGTAAATCCTTGCGCACTTTTGCCAAAAAATTCCTGATTGTGCGCTCACAATTGCCCTCCGGCAAAACTTACTGAAGCATATTTTATCAAATGTGCCTGGCAATGATTGCGAGCGAATGTCGATTTTAGCAAAAGCAGCTTGAGCAGCGAGGGAATCCCAAGGTCAATGCGAAAGCATTGACGATCTTGGGACGGCGAAGGTGTTTGAGCAGTATTTGCTGGAGCAAATACTGCGAGTTCTGCAGCCGCCGAGCTGCGAAAGACCTTTTGCGGCCCCGCCTTATGAGCGGGGCAAAATCGACGTTGAGCAAACAACATTGCCAGGGACATTTAGAAAGAACAAAGTTATGCTGTAGCCGGGGATTCC